>NZ_JAENDM010000021.1:0-82575 GCF_019375075.1 Escherichia sp. XD33 | reverse complement strand
TGCCGTTACGCACCACCCCGTCAGTAGCTGAACAGGAGGGACAGCTGATAGAAACAGAAGCCACTGGAGCACCTCAAAAACACCATCATACACTAAATCAGTAAGTTGGCAGCATCACCTGATTACAGAGGTAAAAATGAAAACCAAAGTTGCTGCTATTTATGGCAAGCGGGATGTCCGTCTGCGCATATTTGAACTGCCAGAAATTACCGATAATGAATTACTGGTGAGTGTAATTTCTGACAGCGTCTGTTTATCGACCTGGAAAGCGGCGTTACTCGGTAGTGAACATAAACGCGTACCCGACGATTTAGAAAATCATCCGGTCATTACCGGGCATGAATGTGCCGGGGTTATTGTCGAAGTGGGTAAAAATCTCACTGGCAAATATAAAAAAGGCCAGCGTTTTGTATTGCAGCCGGCGATGGGGTTACCAAGCGGATATTCAGCGGGCTACAGCTACGAATATTTTGGCGGCAATGCCACTTATATGATTATTCCCGAAATCGCCATTAATTTGGGCTGCGTATTACCGTATCACGGCTCTTATTTTGCTGCGGCGTCGCTGGCAGAGCCTATGTGCTGCATTATTGGTGCTTATCATGCCAATTATCACACCACGCAATATGTTTATGAGCATCGCATGGGCGTCAAACCTGGCGGCAATATTGCACTGCTGGCGTGTGCAGGTCCGATGGGCATTGGCGCTATCGATTACGCCATTAACGGCGGCATACAACCGTCGCGGGTGGTGGTGGTCGATATCGACGACAAACGTCTGGCGCAGGTACAGAAGCTGCTGCCGGTGGAACTGGCGGCCAGTAAAGGCATTGAGCTGGTGTATGTGAATACCAAAGGGATGAGCGATCCTGTCCAGATGCTGCGGGCGCTGACAGGAGATGCCGGGTTCGATGACATTTTTGTTTATGCGGCGGTGCCTGCTGTCGTTGAGATGGCTGATGAATTACTGGCGGAAGATGGCTGTCTGAACTTCTTTGCCGGGCCGACGGATAAAAACTTCAAAGTGCCGTTTAATTTCTACAACGTCCATTACAACAGCACGCACGTCATCGGTACATCTGGCGGTTCAACGGACGACATGAAAGAGGCGATTGCCCTTAGCGCCACTGGGCAGTTACAGCCGTCGTTTATGGTGACCCATATCGGTGGCCTGGATGCGGTGCCAGAAACCGTGCTCAATCTGCCGGATATCCCTGGCGGTAAAAAACTCATTTATAACGGCGTGACCATGCCGCTCACTGCCATTGCCGATTTTGCCGAAAAAGGCAAAACCGATCCGCTGTTTAAAGAGTTGGCGCGGCTGGTTGAGGAAACGCACGGCATCTGGAATGAACAGGCCGAGAAATATCTGCTGGCACAATTTGGCGTTGATATCGGGGAGGCCGCGCAATGATGTCCCTGGCGTGGCCATTATTTCGCGTTACGGAACAGGCAGCGTTGGCTGCCTGGCCGCAAACCGGATGTGGCGACAAAAATAAAATTGATGGCCTGGCGGTCACCGCGATGCGCCAGGCATTAAACGACGTCGCTTTTCGTGGACGATTGGTTATCGGCGAAGGAGAAATTGACCATGCGCCGATGCTGTGGATTGGCGAAGAGGTGGGCAAAGGCGATGGGCCAGAAGTCGATATCGCGGTTGATCCCATTGAAGGCACGCGGATGGTGGCGATGGGGCAGAGCAATGCGCTGGCGGTCATGGCTTTCGCCCCTCGAGATAGCCTGTTACATGCGCCCGATATGTATATGAAAAAGCTGGTTGTTAATCGGCTGGCGGCGGGCGCGATTGATCTGTCTTTGCCTCTGACGGACAACCTGCGCAACGTGGCGAAAGCGTTAGGCAAACCGCTGGATAAGCTGCGCATGGTTACGCTGGATAAACCGCGCCTGAGTGCCGCGATTGAGGAAGCAACACAGCTGGGCGTGAAGGTTTTTGCCCTGCCGGATGGCGATGTCGCCGCCAGCGTGCTGGCCTGCTGGCAGGATAATCCTTACGATGTGATGTACACCATCGGCGGTGCGCCAGAAGGCGTGATTTCTGCCTGTGCCGTTAAAGCATTAGGCGGGGATATGCAGGCCGAGCTGATTGACTTTTGCCAGGCTAAAGGGGATTACACGGAAAATCGGCAGATTGCAGAGCAGGAGCGCAAGCGTTGCAAGGCAATGGGCGTTGACGTTAACCGTGTGTACTCGCTCGATGAACTGGTGAGGGGGAACGATATCCTCTTTAGCGCTACGGGCGTGACGGGCGGTGAGCTGGTGAACGGTATCCAACAGACGGCGAATGGGGTGCGGACGCAGACATTACTGATCGGCGGCGCGGACCAAACGTGTAATATAATAGACTCCCTGCATTGATGGTGATCTATCGGAAGACCAATGGCGACGCTGACAGAAGATGATGTGCTTGAGCAACTGGATGCACAGGACAATTTATTTTCATTTATGAAAACTGCGCATACCATTTTGCTCCAGGGGATACGCCAGTTTCTGCCGTCGCTGTTTGTCGATAACGATGAAGAGATCGTGGAATATGCAGTGAAGCCGTTACTCGCCCAAAGCGGCCCGCTTGACGATATTGATGTTGCACTGCGTTTGATTTATGCGTTGGGGAAAATGGATAAATGGTTGTACGCCGATATCACGCATTTTTCCCAGTTCTGGCATTACCTGAACGAACAGGATGAAACGCCCGGATTTGCCGATGACATGACCTGGGATTTTATCAGCAACGTCAATAGCATAACCTGCAATGCGACGCTCTATGACGCGTTGAAAGCGATGAAGTTCGCCGATTTCGCCGTCTGGTCAGAGGCGCGTTTTAGCGGAATGGTCAAAACGGCGCTGACGCTGGCAGTAACGACCACCTTAAAGGAATTAACGCCGTGAAAATTGAATTAACGGTGAATGGGCTGAAGATACAGGCACAGTACCAGAACGAAGAGATTGAAAATGTACATAAACCGTTGCTGCACATGTTGGCGGCCTTACAGACGGTAAATCCGCAGCGGCGTACGGTGGTTTTTCTTTGCGCTCCGCCGGGGACGGGTAAATCAACCCTAACCACCTTCTGGGAATATCTCGCGCAACAAGACCCGGAACTGCCCGCTATTCAGACGCTCCCGATGGATGGTTTTCACCATTACAATAGCTGGCTGGATGCGCATCAATTGCGCCCCTTCAAAGGCGCACCAGAGACATTTGACGTTGCGAAACTGACGGAAAATCTGCGCCAGGTCGTGGAAGGGGATTGTACGTGGCCGCAGTACGATCGACAAAAGCATGATCCTGTTGAAGATGCGTTGCACGTTACCGCACCACTCGTCATCGTCGAAGGAAACTGGTTGTTACTGGATGATGAAAAGTGGCTGGAGTTGGCATCTTTCTGCGATTTTTCTATTTTTATTCATGCACCTGCTCAAATTCTGCGGGAGCGCTTGATTAGTCGTAAAATTGCGGGAGGATTAACGCGGCAAGTAGCCGAAGCATTTTATGCCCGCACCGATGGCCCCAATGTCGAGCGTGTGCTGATGAATAGCCGTCAGGCCAATCTGATAGTAGAGATGACTGAAGAAGGCCGGTATCACTTCACAAGCTGACAATTTATTCCAGTTATTGTAGGGTTATTATTACGCCAGCCTGGAATAAAGCTTCCCACAAAAGGGGATAAAAGTGTGATGTGAGTCAGATAAATGTCTTCTTCGGCTGGACAAACATTCCTTTTATTCCACGTTTCGCTTATCCTAGCTGAAGCGTTTCAGTCGATTAAATGTTCGACAATTAACCAATCAGTCGCAGTTTGCGACAGGTAAGGTTTCCCCGGACGATTTGCTGGATTACTCTGTCTGGCAAATTTGCTCAGGGAAAACCTTGCAGGAGATCTATGACCGTACGCGTAGCGATAAATGGCTTCGGTCGCATCGGGCGTAATGTGGTTCGTGCTTTGTATGAATCCGGACGCCGGGCGGAAATTACCGTGGTGGCAATCAACGAACTGGCGGATGCTGCGGGCATGGCGCATTTGTTGAAATATGACACCAGCCATGGCCGTTTTGCATGGGAAGTACGACAGGAACGCGATCAACTTTTTGTTGGTGATGACGCCATCCGCGTATTGCATGAACGTTCACTGCAATCGCTCCCCTGGCGTGAACTTGGCGTTGATGTAGTCCTCGACTGCACCGGCGTATATGGCTCCCGCGAGCATGGCGAAGCGCATATTGCCGCCGGGGCCAAAAAAGTGCTCTTTTCACATCCTGGCAGTAACGATCTCGACGCGACCGTTGTTTACGGCGTCAATCAGGATCAACTTCGTGCGGAACACCGCATCGTTTCTAACGCTTCCTGTACCACGAATTGCATAATTCCCGTCATCAAATTGTTAGATGATGCGTACGGTATTGAGTCCGGCACTGTGACCACAATTCACTCCGCCATGCACGATCAACAGGTTATTGATGCATACCATCCTGACCTGCGTCGCACCCGGGCAGCCAGCCAGTCGATCATTCCGGTCGATACTAAACTGGCCGCCGGTATCACACGATTTTTTCCGCAATTTAACGATCGCTTTGAAGCGATTGCGGTACGTGTGCCAACCATAAATGTGACGGCAATCGATTTAAGCGTGACGGTGAAGAAACCTGTAAAAGCCAATGAAGTCAACCTGTTGCTGCAAAAAGCAGCACAAGGTGCATTTCATGGTATAGTTGACTATACGGAATTGCCGTTGGTCTCTGTAGATTTTAACCACGATCCGCACAGTGCCATTGTCGATGGCACCCAAACCCGGGTCAGTGGCGCACACCTGATCAAAACGTTGGTCTGGTGCGATAACGAATGGGGCTTTGCTAACCGAATGCTCGACACGACGTTAGCTATGGCTACTGTTGCTTTCAGGTAAGACGCAAGCAGCGTCTGCAAAACTTTTAGAATCAACGAGAGGATTCACCATGTCTGTAATTAAGATGACCGATCTGGATCTTGCTGGGAAACGTGTATTTATCCGTGCGGATCTGAACGTACCAGTAAAAGACGGGAAAGTAACCAGCGACGCGCGTATCCGTGCTTCTCTGCCGACCATCGAACTGGCCCTGAAACAAGGCGCAAAAGTGATGGTAACTTCCCACCTGGGTCGTCCTACCGAAGGCGAGTACAACGAAGAATTCTCTCTGCTGCCGGTTGTTAACTACCTGAAAGACAAACTGTCTAACCCGGTTCGTCTGGTTAAAGATTACCTCGACGGCGTTGACGTTGCTGAAGGTGAACTGGTTGTTCTGGAAAACGTTCGCTTCAACAAAGGCGAGAAGAAAGACGACGAAACCCTGTCCAAAAAATACGCTGCACTGTGTGACGTGTTCGTAATGGACGCATTCGGTACTGCTCACCGCGCGCAGGCTTCTACTCACGGTATCGGTAAATTCGCTGACGTTGCGTGCGCAGGCCCGCTGCTGGCAGCTGAACTGGACGCGCTGGGTAAAGCACTGAAAGAACCTGCTCGCCCGATGGTGGCTATCGTTGGTGGTTCTAAAGTATCTACCAAACTGACCGTTCTGGACTCCCTGTCTAAAATCGCTGACCAGCTGATTGTTGGTGGTGGTATCGCTAACACCTTTATCGCGGCACAAGGCCACGATGTGGGTAAATCCCTGTACGAAGCTGACCTGGTTGACGAAGCTAAACGTCTGCTGACCACCTGCAACATCCCGGTTCCGTCTGATGTTCGCGTAGCAACCGAGTTCTCTGAAACTGCACCGGCTACCCTGAAATCTGTTAACGATGTGAAAGCTGACGAGCAGATCCTGGATATCGGTGATGCTTCCGCTCAGGAACTGGCTGAAATCCTGAAGAATGCGAAAACCATTCTGTGGAACGGTCCGGTTGGCGTGTTCGAATTCCCGAACTTCCGCAAAGGTACTGAAATCGTGGCTAACGCTATCGCAGACAGCGAAGCGTTCTCCATCGCTGGCGGCGGCGACACTCTGGCAGCAATCGACCTGTTCGGCATTGCTGACAAAATCTCCTACATCTCCACTGGCGGCGGCGCATTCCTCGAATTCGTGGAAGGTAAAGTACTGCCTGCAGTAGCGATGCTCGAAGAGCGCGCTAAGAAGTAAAAAATCACAGGGCAGGGAAACCTGCCCTTGTTTCAGCGCGCTTTTAGAGCACGCAATTTTTCATACTCTAAATAATTCGAGTTGCAGGAAGGCGACAAGAGAGTGAATCCCCAGGAGCTTACATAAGTAAGTGACTGGGGTGAGCGAACGCAGACGCAGCACATGCAACTTGAAGTATGACGAGTATAAGGCCCGACGATACAGGACAAGAGACATGTCTAAGATTTTTGATTTCGTAAAACCTGGCGTAATCACTGGTGATGACGTACAGAAAGTTTTCCAGGTAGCAAAAGAAAACAACTTCGCACTGCCAGCAGTAAACTGCGTCGGTACTGACTCCATCAACGCCGTACTGGAAACCGCTGCTAAAGTTAAAGCGCCGGTTATCGTTCAGTTCTCCAACGGTGGTGCTTCCTTTATCGCTGGTAAAGGCGTGAAATCTGACGTTCCGCAGGGTGCTGCTATCCTGGGCGCGATCTCTGGTGCGCATCACGTTCACCAGATGGCTGAACATTATGGTGTTCCGGTTATCCTGCACACTGACCACTGCGCGAAGAAACTGCTGCCGTGGATCGACGGTCTGTTGGACGCGGGTGAAAAACACTTCGCAGCTACCGGTAAGCCGCTGTTCTCTTCTCACATGATCGACCTGTCTGAAGAATCTCTGCAAGAGAACATCGAAATCTGCTCTAAATACCTGGAGCGCATGTCCAAAATCGGCATGACTCTGGAAATCGAACTGGGTTGCACCGGTGGTGAAGAAGACGGCGTGGACAACAGCCACATGGACGCTTCTGCACTGTACACCCAGCCGGAAGACGTTGATTACGCATACACCGAACTGAGCAAAATCAGCCCGCGTTTCACCATCGCAGCGTCCTTCGGTAACGTACACGGTGTTTACAAGCCGGGTAACGTGGTTCTGACTCCGACCATCCTGCGTGATTCTCAGGAATATGTTTCCAAGAAACACAACCTGCCGCACAACAGCCTGAACTTCGTATTCCACGGTGGTTCCGGTTCTACTGCTCAGGAAATCAAAGACTCCGTAAGCTACGGCGTAGTAAAAATGAACATCGATACCGATACCCAATGGGCAACCTG
This sequence comes from Escherichia sp. XD33, assembly GCF_019375075.1. Lineage (NCBI taxonomy): Bacteria > Pseudomonadati > Pseudomonadota > Gammaproteobacteria > Enterobacterales > Enterobacteriaceae > Escherichia > Escherichia sp. XD33. The sequence goes on along the minus strand of NZ_JAENDM010000021.1, from coordinate 75,337 downwards.
GGAAGGCGTTCTGAACTACTACAAAGCGAACGAAGCTTATCTGCAGGGTCAGCTGGGTAACCCGAAAGGCGAAGATCAGCCGAACAAGAAATACTACGATCCGCGCGTATGGCTGCGTGCCGGTCAGACTTCGATGATCGCTCGTCTGGAGAAAGCATTCCAGGAACTGAACGCGATCGACGTTCTGTAAGATATTCCTTTCTGCTTATCTCAAGGCCCGCTCTGCGGGTCTTTTTTTCGCCAAAAGCAAAATTGCCTGATGCGCTACGCTTATCAGGCCTACACGTATCCTGCAATATATTGAATTTGCAGGTTTTTGTAGGCCGGATAAGGCGTTCACGCCGCATCCGGCATGACAAAGCGCACATTGATATCTGTCTGAGCCCCGCTCTGCGGGGATTTTTTCGCCAAAAGCAAGGTGATTCAGATGAGAAATCTGTGATCTATTTGGCAAAATTATGCTTTATTGTTTACCCTTGTCAGACTGCCCGTCATAAGGCGGCGGAGTGTATTTCTCCATTTTGAGTCAGTTGAAAAGGAATATTGAATGGAAGATTTGAATGTTGTCGATAGCATAAACGGCGCGGGAAGCTGGCTGGTAGCTAACCAGGCGCTGCTGCTAAGTTATGCAGTAAACATCGTGGCGGCACTCGCGATCATCATCGTTGGTTTGATTATCGCGCGGATGATTTCCAACGCGGTGAATCGCCTGATGATCTCCCGTAAAATCGATGCCACTGTTGCTGATTTTCTTTCTGCATTAGTCCGTTACGGTATTATCGCCTTTACGCTAATCGCAGCCCTGGGACGCGTGGGTGTACAAACCGCGTCAGTCATTGCTGTACTCGGTGCCGCAGGCTTAGCTGTTGGTCTGGCTTTGCAGGGGTCACTGTCTAACCTGGCCGCTGGCGTGTTACTTGTCATGTTCCGCCCGTTCCGTGCCGGAGAATATGTTGACCTGGGCGGCGTAGCCGGTACTGTGCTGAGTGTGCAGATTTTCTCCACCACCATGCGTACTGCAGACGGTAAAATTATCGTTATTCCGAACGGTAAAATTATTGCCGGAAATATTATTAACTTCTCCCGCGAGCCAGTTCGCCGTAACGAATTTATTATTGGCGTGGCGTATGATTCCGATATCGATCAGGTTAAGCAGATCCTGACCAATATTATCCAGTCTGAAGATCGCATTTTGAAAGATCGCGAAATGACTGTGCGCCTGAACGAACTTGGTGCATCGTCGATTAATTTCGTGGTCCGCGTCTGGAGCAACAGCGGCGATCTGCAAAACGTGTACTGGGATGTGCTGGAGCGTATTAAACGTGAATTTGATGCCGCCGGTATCAGCTTCCCGTACCCGCAAATGGATGTGAACTTTAAGCGGGTGAAAGAAGACAAAGCTGCGTAATCAACGCTGAGGCCAGATAATACTCTCTGGCCTCTCTCTTATTAGTTTTTCTGATTGCCAATTAATATTATCAATTTCCGCTAATAACAATCCCGCGATATAGTCTCTGCATCAGATACTTAATTCGGAATATCCAACGTGTTTTCTTATTACTTTCAAGGTCTTGCACTTGGGGCGGCTATGATCCTACCGCTCGGTCCACAAAATGCTTTTGTGATGAATCAGGGCATACGTCGTCAGTACCACATTATGATTGCCTTACTTTGTGCTATCAGCGATTTGGTCCTGATTTGCGCCGGGATTTTTGGTGGCAGCGCGTTATTGATGCAGTCGCCGTGGTTGCTGGCGCTGGTCACCTGGGGCGGCGTAGCCTTCTTGCTGTGGTATGGTTTTGGCGCTTTTAAAACAGCAATGAGCAGTAATATTGAGTTAGCCAGCGCCGAAGTCATGAAGCAAGGCAGATGGAAAATTATCGCCACCATGTTGGCAGTGACCTGGCTGAATCCGCATGTTTACCTGGATACTTTTGTTGTACTGGGCAGCCTTGGCGGGCAACTTGATGTGGAACCAAAACGCTGGTTTGCACTCGGGACAATTAGCGCCTCTTTCCTGTGGTTCTTTGGTCTGGCTCTTCTCGCAGCCTGGCTGGCACCGCGTCTGCGCACGGCAAAAGCACAGCGCATTATCAATCTGGTTGTGGGATGTGTTATGTGGTTTATTGCCTTGCAGCTGGCGAGAGACGGTATTGCTCATGCACAAGCCTTGTTCAGTTAGGCGCTATCTGATGGAAAAATAAAACAGAGGCGCTAAGCTTGCCTCCAGAGGTCCTGAATTTTGGGCAAGTCAATTAACACGGAGAGACTAACGTGAAGTTCAAAGTTATCGCCCTGGCGGCATTAATGGGTATTAGCGGGATGGCAGCGCAGGCTAACGAATTGCCGGATGGACCGCATATTGTCACCTCCGGTACGGCAAGCGTGGATGCGGTGCCAGACATTGCCACTCTTGCGATTGAAGTTAACGTGGCCGCGAAGGATGCCGCTACTGCCAAGAAACAGGCAGATGAGCGCGTCGCACAATACATTTCCTTCCTTGAACTCAATCAGATCGCGAAAAAAGATATCAGCTCAGCGAACTTACGCACCCAGCCAGATTATGATTATCAGGATGGTAAAAGTATCCTTAAAGGCTACCGCGCTGTGAGAACGGTGGAAGTCACGCTCCGTCAGTTAGACAAACTGAATTCCTTGCTGGATGGCGCGCTGAAGGCGGGTCTTAACGAAATTCGTTCTGTGTCGCTGGGCGTGGCGCAGCCGGATGCCTATAAAGACAAAGCGCGTAAGGCAGCGATTGATAACGCGATTCATCAGGCGCAGGAACTGGCGAACGGCTTTCATCGTAAACTGGGGCCGGTATATAGCGTGCGCTACCATGTTTCCAACTATCAGCCCAGCCCAATGGTGCGGATGATGAAAGCCGATGCCGCGCCGGTGTCCGCCCAGGAAACTTACGAGCAGGCCGCTATTCAGTTTGATGATCAGGTCGATGTGGTCTTCCAGTTAGAACCTGTGGATCAACAACCCGCTAAAACACCTGCAGCACAATAATATTTGTAGCCCGACGTATTCGTCGGGCTAATGCCTTTACCCGATATTGCCTCCTTTTTCTGTAATTTTCTGTAAAACCATGACGTAATCACCTATCTTTGCTCGCGGTTTCATCAAGGATAGGCTGACTGAAACGGTTAAGCGGACAAGGATGCGGGGGAGGGGGATGGACATTTTTATTTCGAAAAAGATGCGCAATTTCATTTTATTAGCGCAAACCAATAATATTGCCCGGGCGGCAGAAAAAATCCATATGACGGCTTCGCCATTTGGTAAAAGCATTGCCGCGCTGGAAGAACAAATTGGCTATACGCTATTTACCCGCAAAGATAATAATATCAGCCTCAATAAAGCCGGACAGGAACTGTATCAAAAACTGTTCCCGGTTTATCAACGGCTTTCTGCGATTGATAATGAAATCCATAACTCAGGGCGTCGTTCACGAGAAATTGTGATTGGCATAGATAATACTTATCCGACAATTATTTTCGATCAGTTGATTAGTCTCGGAGATAAGTATGAAGGCGTGACCGCCCAGCCAGTTGAGTTCAGCGAAAATGGCGTTATCGATAATCTTTTTGACCGCCAGTTAGATTTTATTATCTCCCCACAGCATGTATCTGCACGAGTTCAGGAACTGGAAAACCTGACTATCAGTGAACTACCACCGCTGCGATTAGGCTTTCTCGTTTCTCGCCGTTATGAAGAGCGACAAGAGCAAGAGCTGCTTCAGGAGCTGCCCTGGCTACAAATGCGCTTTCAGAACCGGGCCAACTTCGAAGCAATGATTGATGCGAATATGCGACCTTGTGGGATCAATCCAACCATTATTTATCGTCCCTACAGTTTTATGGCCAAAATCAGCGCCGTGGAGCGCGGACATTTTCTGACGGTGATCCCGCATTTTGCCTGGCGACTGGTGAATCCGGCAACGCTGAAATATTTTGATGCACCGCACAGGCCGATGTATATGCAGGAATATCTTTATTCAATCAGAAATCATCGTTATACCGCCACGATGCTTCAGCATATTGCTGAAGATCGTGACGGGACGAGTCATTAACCCAGCATCGAGCCGGTTGCAATTAAATTACGGTGTAAGTCGAAGACGTGGCTAAGATCGTGGTGAATATGTCCGCCAGGCGCATTTTCCAGATAGCGATGCAGATAATCCCGATACATAGGATGTGCACAATTATCAATGATAGTGCGGGCGCGTTGAAGCGGGGAAAGACCGCGCAGATCGGCGATCCCTTGTTCGGTGATGATCACTTTGACGCTGTGTTCGCTGTGATCAACATGGCTGCACATTGGCACGACGGTTGAGATCTTGCCTTCTTTAGCAATCGACGGGGCCATAAAGATCGACAGATACGCGTTGCGTTCAAAATCACCGCTGCCGCCGATGCCGTTCATCAGATCGACCCCGGCTACGTGTGTTGAGTTGGCATGCCCGTAAATATCAAACTCCAGGCCGACGTTCAGAGCGATGACGCCCAGACGACGGATGATTTCCGGGTTATTGGAAATCTCCTGCGGACGCAACACAATGCGGCTGGCAAAGTAATCCATATTGTCGTAAATCTTGCGCAGGGAATCGGCCGAGATTGTCAGGCTGGAGGCGCTGGCCCCGCTGATTTTGCCGGTTTCCAGTAAATGCACCACCGATTCCTGTAGCACTTCCGAATACATCATAAACGGAGGAATTACCGGGTTTTCCCCCAGACGCGCCATTACCGCATTATTGATATTGCCCACGCCACTTTGCAGCGGCAGAAATTCCGGCGGAATACGCCCATGCGCCATTTCCTGCAATAAGAACGTGACCACGTTATCGGCAATCTGCTGGCACATGGGATTTTGCTTATCCAGCATATTACCGGCGTCGGGCAAGTTGGTTTCCACGACGGCGACAATCTTTTTCGGATCGATTTGCACATAGCGGGTACCGACGCGATCCATTGCATGGAAGATCGACACGCTATTGCGCCGCGGTGGCGCGCCAGGAATCACAATATCCGCCAGTTCTGCAACGCGCGGATCGTGATAGTGATTGAGTTCAATGATCACTTTCTTCGCCCGCAGCAGCCAGGTCGGCGCATTACCGATCCCGCTGGTTAACCAGACTCGACCATCCGGTGCCAGTGCCGATGCTTCAATGACGGCAACATCAATGTCGCCGAAGAAACCGTAATTGACCATTTGCGCCACTTCGCTCAAATGCAGGTCAACGAAACTCACCGCGCCCTGATTGATCTTTTTACGTAAACCGGACGATGTTTGATATGGCGCACGCCAGGAAACAGCATCGGCGTCAGAAAGTACATCGTCAGCGGCGGCGCTGATTGACGCACCCGTCAGAAGGCGAATTTGATACGGCTTTTTGGCCTCATGCTGTTCGTTAGCTCTGCGGGCAATCGCGGTGGGTAGGGCTTTCGGCGAACCCGCCGGGGTAAAGCCGCTAAATGCCACCATGTCGTTATGCTGGATAATTTCTGCCGCTTCATTGGCGGTCATCCTTGTCCACTGAGTTTCCATTTTTACTCCTTCGTTCGCAGGGATTAATGACCAACGAAATTAGGTTTACGTTTTTCGAGGAAAGCGTTCATCCCTTCCTGGTAATCTTCGCTGTCATACACCGCGCGGCGCATCCCCTGAATACGTTCAAATTCATCGGAGTTCATGGTGTGTGCTTCGCCCAGTACACGCAGCTCTTCTTTGATAACGGCAATGGCTAACGGCGCTTTCTCAGAGATGTGGTGCGCCATTTGTAAGGTGAAATCTTCCAGTTCTTCCACTTCCACAACATGGTTGAGGATGCCGACAGCCAGCGCGCGCTGGGCGGTGATTGGCGAAGCGGTAAAAATCAGCTCTTTGACAATGTGGAAGCCCGCGTCGCGGGTCAGGTTGTGAATGCCGACCAGGTTATACGGGACGCCGAGGTTTACAGGCGTCATTGAGAAGGTTGAGGTACTGGCGGCGATGATCAGATCGGAACTCATGATCATTTCAAATGCGCCACCCCAAACACTACCTTCCACCATCGAAATGATCGGTTTCGGGAATTTTTGGATCATGCGGGTGATTTGACGCAATGGATCATCATAGGAGAGCGGATCGCGACCGCCAGACGGCAGTTCGTGAATATCGTGACCTGCGGAGAAGACTTTGGATCCACTCGGTGCGCGCAAAATGATACAGCGAATTTCCGGCCGGTTGAGATCGCTTAACGCCTGCATAAGATCATCAATAAAGACTTTACTTAAGGCATTAAGTTTTCGGCCATAGTTAAACTCAATGACCGCCACTTTGTTGATAGTGACAACGTTAACATACTGATAAGACATAAAAATTCCTTTAATCAAAATATTGCGTCTGGATAAATTCACTGAGCTGCCGCAGGCCGGTGCGCGGTGAGAGCGTATTGTTTTTGACCGCTAAAAGCGTCTGGCGGTAATAGCGATCGAAATCTTCATTCGCGAACAGGTGATTCAGTACTTCTTCTTCGGTCTGCTTACGCAGCCATTCCACCGATTGTTGTTGCCGCACTTGTTGTAAACGACCACTGGCAGTTAGCGCGGTTTTGAAGTCGATGATGGCGTGCCAGATCTCATCGATTCCACGTTTTTCCAGTGCGCTACAAGTCAGAACCCGTGGCTGCCATTCGTCGTATTTACGTCGCAGAATATGCAGGGCACTCTCGTACATATGCCGGGCAATGGCGACATTGGTATGGTTATCGCCATCGTCTTTGTTGATAACGATCAGATCAGCCACTTCCATCAGCCCTTTTTTAATGCCCTGCAGATCATCGCCGCCACCGGCAATTTGCAACGAGATAAAACAGTCCACTATGCGGGCGACTTCTGTTTCCGACTGCCCGACGCCAACCGTTTCGACAATCACTACGTCATAACCCGCTGCTTCGCATAACAGCATTAATTCCCGCGCTCGCTGACTGGCACCGCCCAGATGACCGGAGGATGGTACCGGGCGAATAAACGCCGCTTCGGCACGCGCCAGGTCATTCATGCGGGTTTTATCCCCGAGAATGCTACCGCCAGTGACCGGGCTGCTGGGATCGACCGCAATAACCGCGACCTTTAATCCCTCTCGAATCAACAACATGCCAAAGGCCTCAAGAAAGGTACTTTTCCCCGCGCCGGGGGTGCCGGTAACGCCCAGTCGCAGGGTGTTACCGCAGTACGGCATAATGGCATCAAGCAGCTGCGTACTTAGTGCCTGATGACGCGGATGACGGCTTTCCACCAGCGTCATGGCCTGGGCGAGTGTGGCACGCTCACCCTGACGTAAGCGGCGAATACTTTCTGCCAGCGTGGCTTCATTAATCATGATGCTGGCTTATCAGATTCAGTACGTCGCGCACACTGTCGAGCATAGGTGTACCTGGACCATAAATCGCCGCCACGCCGCGCTCTTGCAGGAAGGCGTAATCCTGCGGCGGAATGACGCCACCCGCGACCACGCAGATATCTTCGCGTCCCCATTTTTTCAGCGCTTCGACCAGTTCCGGGATCAGCGTTTTATGACCGGCAGCCAGTGAGGATGCGCCCACTACGTGAACGTCGTTTTCTACGGCCAGGCGGGCGATCTCTTCAGGTGTAGAGAACATCGGGCTTAAATCTACGTCGAAACCGAGATCGGAATAGGCGCTGGCGATCACTTTCGCGCCGCGATCGTGTCCATCCTGGCCCATCTTAGCGATCAGAATGCGCGGGCGACGACCATTGTCGGCAAGGAACTGCTCCGTTTGCGCAACAATGGCATCGAACTCGGAGGCCGATTTCTCAGACTGATGATAGCTTTGCGCAATCACGCCGGTAACACACTGGCTTGGCACCAGATAACGGTCGAAAGCGACTTCCAGCGCATCGGAAATTTCACCCAGGGTGGCGCGAACGCGAGCGGCATTAACAGCGGCAGCCAGCAGGTTTTCGTTATGCTGTGCGGCGTGAGTCAGGGCGTTCAACGCGGCGGTTACGGCGGCATCATCACGGGTGGCGCGAATGCGTTCCAGCGAAGCAATTTGCTCGTTACGCACCATCACGTTGTCGATCTCAAGTACATCGGTTTCGTCTTCGTGATCCAGTTTGTACTTGTTGACACCAACGATGACACGCTTGCCCTGGTCGATCAGCGACTGTTCGCGCGCTGAGGCCTCTTCGATCATTCGTTTTGGCAGACCTGCTTCGATCGCTTTCGCCATGCCACCGGCTTCGTCGATCTGTTGGATAATAGCTCTGGCTTGTTTGACGATTTGATCGGTCAGCGACTCAATGTAATAGGATCCGGCCAGTGGATCGACGGTGCGGCAGAGTTCTGATTCTTCCTGGATGATGATCTGGGTGTTGCGGGCAATGCGTGCTGAGAAATCGGTAGGCAAACCAAGCGCTTCGTCAAAGGCGTTGGTATGCAGTGACTGAGTACCGCCCAGCGTCGCAGCCAGCGCTTCAATGGTGGTGCGGATAACGTTGTTATACGGATCCTGTTCAGTCAGGCTCCAGCCTGAGGTCTGGCAGTGGGTACGCAGCGCCAGTGATTTCGGGTCCTGTGCGCCAAATCCACTGACCGCTTCGCTCCATAAATAACGTGCCGCACGCAACATGGCGACGTTCATAAACAGATCCATGCCGATGCCGAAGAAGAACGACAGGCGAGGAGCGAAGTCATCAATTTTCAGTCCGGCAGAGATTGCTGCTTTGATGTACTCAATCCCATCAGCGAGCGTAAATGCTACCTGCTGCACGCAGTTGGCACCCGCTTCACCCATGTGGTAACCGCTGATACTGATGGTATTAAATCGCGGCATGTTGCCGGAACACCAGGCGATGATGTCGGCGATAATGCGCATTGACGGTTTTGGTGGGTAAATATAGGTGTTGCGGCAGAGGTACTCTTTGAGAATATCGTTTTGAATGGTGCCGGTCAGTTTATCAGGTGTAACACCTTGCTCTTCTGCGGCGACGATATAAAACGCCAGTACTGGTAGCACTGCGCCATTCATGGTCATCGAAACCGACATTTTATCCAGCGGGATCTGGTCGAACAGGACTTTCATATCTTCCACGGTGTCGATAGCGACGCCCGCTTTGCCGACGTCGCCCGCCACGCGCGGGTTATCGGAGTCGTAGCCACGGTGGGTGGCAAGGTCAAACGCAACGGAAAGACCTTTTTGCCCGGCGGCCAGGTTACGGCGATAAAAAGCGTTGGACTCTTTTGCTGTTGAAAAACCAGCATACTGACGGATGGTCCACGGTTGGGCGGTATACATAGTGGCACGCGGGCCACGAACGTAGGGCGGCAAACCAGGAAGGGTACCTGTCACCTCCAGATTATCGAGATCGGCTTCGGTATACAGCGGCTTGATGGCGATCCCTTCCGCGGTTTGATGAACCAGCGAGTCGACAGTTTTCTCCCGACGGCTCAATTCCTTGTTGGCAAGCTGTTGCCACTCCTACACGTTAGACATTATTTGCTCCGTAAAACGCAATCAAAATGAGGGTATTTGCGCCTACGGTGAGCTTTTTACGTGGGTTTGTCGCCAGCAAAAAAAATGCATTCAGACGTCGTTTTTTGCCGCCTGAGATTTGTCTATTTTGTGATGTGATTCAAGGAATACAAAAAGAAGTGAGGACAACGCCTGATATGTGCTATCAGGCATTATTTGATGGATTAATCCTGACGAAGGACTTTGTGACCATAATCGAGTAACGCATCAGTGACTTTACGCATCATGCGGCTTTCAGGAGCAAAGCGGTGCCAGTAGAGCATCCGTCGTTGAAATAGCCCAGGCGTTAAGTCAATCAGTTCACCGCTGGCCAGCTCTTTCTCGATTTGCAGGTGCGGGATCATACAGCAGGTGGTGCCCTGGCGAGCAAGTTGTACGAACGCTTCTGAAGAATTAACGATATGGCAGGGCACGCTGCCTGGAGGCAGATCGAAGTTTTGCTGCAAAAAGGCCTGGTGCATATCGTCAAGATGGTCAAACGCGACCACTGGCGCTTTCAGTAATGCCGAACGCGTTACGCCGTTAGGGAAATATTTTTCGGCAAAGGGTTTTGAGCTGACGAACAGATAGTCGAGCGCACCAAGTTTATCGACAAGACAACTCGGCAGCGCCTGATGTTGAATACTCACCGCGCCGACCACTTCGCCGCGGCGCAGACGTTCCTGAGTGCGGGTTTCATCTTCTACCTGCAAGTTGAGGCGGATAGGCGAATCAGCCAACACAGGAGCCAGTGCAGGAAGCAACCACGTCGCCAGACTGTCGGCGTTGACCGCCAGTGAAAGCAGCAGCGGAGTCGAACCGGTTTGTTCATCGCCCAGCCACTCTTCTTCCAGCAACTCCACCTGGCGCAGCAGTGCCAGCAGTTTTTGCCCTTGTTCCGTCGGGCGCGGCGGTACGGTACGCACCAACAGCGGCTGCCCGAACATATTTTCCAGTTGCTTAATGCGCTGTGAGACGGCTGATTGTGTAATGCACAGCTTTTGTGCCGCGCGCTCAAATCCTCGTTCACGTATCACCGCATCCAGTGCCTGTAATGTTCTGTAGTCCGGGCGTTTCATTGCTGTTGTCTGCTCCTGGTAAATGCTTTTTCCTGCACTATGACACAATTTTGTGTCAGGTTGCATATACCGAAGCCGTCGGCGGGTAACATTTGTATTCGTGGTTAAACGCGCAGCTTAAAAGATCAGGGATTTGCGCTAATGCATTTCGCTCAGCGAGTTCGCGCCCTGGTTGTGTTGAATGGCGTGGCGTTATTGCCTCAATTTGCCTGTAAACAGGGGCTTGTGAACGGTGAACTGGTGCGCCTGTTTGCTCCGTGGAGCGGCATACCCAGATTGTTGCATGCCTTATTTGCGGGGCGAAAGGGGATGCCTGCCATTGCGCGATATTTTATGGATGAGTTAACCACGCGGCTTGCCAACGGGGTCTGAATCGCTTTTTTTGTATATAATGCGTGTGAAATTTCATACCACAGGCGAAACGATCATGACGCAGGATGAATTGAAAAAAGCAGTAGGATGGGCGGCACTTCAGTATGTCCAGCCCGGCACCATTGTTGGTGTAGGTACAGGTTCCACCGCCGCACACTTTATTGACGCGCTCGGTACAATGAAAGGCCAGATTGAAGGGGCCGTTTCCAGTTCAGATGCTTCCACTGAAAAACTGAAAAGCCTCGGCATTCACGTTTTTGATCTCAACGAAGTCGACAGCCTTGGCATCTACGTTGATGGCGCAGATGAAATCAACGGCCACATGCAAATGATCAAAGGCGGCGGCGCGGCGCTGACCCGTGAAAAAATCATTGCTTCGGTTGCAGAAAAATTTATCTGTATTGCAGACGCTTCCAAGCAGGTTGATATTCTGGGTAAATTCCCGCTGCCAGTAGAAGTTATCCCGATGGCACGTAGTGCAGTGGCGCGTCAGCTGGTGAAACTGGGCGGTCGTCCGGAATACCGTCAGGGCGTGGTGACCGATAATGGCAACGTGATCCTCGACGTCCACGGCATGGAAATCCTTGACCCGATAGCGATGGAAAACGCCATAAATGCGATTCCTGGCGTGGTGACTGTTGGCTTGTTTGCTAACCGTGGCGCGGACGTTGCGCTGATTGGCACACCTGACGGTGTCAAAACCATTGTGAAATGATCTGACGGGGGAACCTCCCCCGTTAAAAAAATTCTCTTCATTAAATTTGGTGACATGTGTCACGTTTTTACCTGGCTATTGTCGATTGCTCTAAATAAATCTTCTAAACCAGCATATTCATCCAAGAATTACCTTTGCGTGATATTTCCTCAACATCGCGACGCAAACGTTCATATTGCCGCAATATTATTTTTTGATATGTTGAAAGGCGGACGCAAATCCGCACACAACATTTCAAAAGACAGGATTGGGTAAATGGCAAAGGTATCGCTGGAGAAAGACAAGATTAAGTTTCTGCTGGTAGAAGGCGTGCACCAAAAGGCGCTGGAAAGCCTTCGTGCAGCTGGTTACACCAACATCGAATTTCACAAAGGCGCGCTGGATGATGAACAATTAAAAGAATCCATCCGCGATGCCCACTTCATCGGCCTGCGATCCCGTACCCATCTGACTGAAGACGTGATCAACGCCGCAGAAAAACTGGTCGCTATTGGCTGTTTCTGTATCGGAACAAACCAGGTTGATCTGGATGCGGCGGCAAAGCGCGGGATCCCGGTATTTAACGCACCGTTCTCAAATACGCGCTCTGTTGCGGAGCTGGTGATTGGCGAACTGCTGCTGCTATTGCGCGGCGTGCCGGAAGCCAATGCTAAAGCGCACCGTGGCGTGTGGAACAAACTGGCGGCGGGTTCTTTTGAAGCGCGCGGCAAAAAGCTGGGTATCATCGGCTACGGTCATATTGGTACGCAATTGGGCATTCTGGCTGAATCGCTGGGAATGTATGTTTACTTTTATGATATTGAAAATAAACTGCCGCTGGGCAACGCCACTCAGGTACAGCATCTTTCTGACCTGCTGAATATGAGCGATGTGGTGAGTCTGCATGTACCAGAGAATCCGTCCACCAAAAATATGATGGGCGCGAAAGAAATTTCACTAATGAAGCCCGGCTCGCTGCTGATTAATGCTTCGCGCGGTACTGTGGTGGATATTCCGGCGCTGTGTGATGCGCTGGCGAGCAAACATCTGGCGGGGGCGGCAATCGACGTATTCCCGACGGAACCGGCGACCAATAGCGATCCATTTACCTCTCCGCTGTGTGAATTCGACAACGTCCTTCTGACGCCACACATTGGCGGTTCGACTCAGGAAGCGCAGGAGAATATCGGCCTGGAAGTTGCGGGTAAATTGATCAAGTATTCTGACAATGGCTCAACGCTCTCTGCGGTGAACTTCCCGGAAGTCTCGCTGCCACTGCACGGTGGGCGTCGTCTGATGCACATCCACGAAAACCGTCCGGGCGTGCTAACTGCGCTGAACAAAATCTTCGCCGAGCAGGGCGTCAACATCGCCGCGCAATATCTGCAAACTTCCGCCCAGATGGGTTATGTGGTTATTGATATTGAAGCCGACGAAGACGTTGCCGAAAAAGCGCTGCAGGCAATGAAAGCTATTCCGGGTACCATTCGCGCCCGTCTGCTGTACTAATTCCCCTTCTCTGAAAATCAACGGGCAGGTCACTGACTTGCCCGTTTTTTTATCCCTTCTCCACACCGTTGCCGCGTTGCGCATTCTACTTTGCGAGTCTGCTCCAGAAAATAAATCAAAGTCAGATCAATGCGTTGTGTTTATTTAATGGGGATTTACGATGGCAGGGCAGCATGGGGCTGTAACGGTAAAGCCCTCACCGAAGCGAGGGCTTGAAGGAGAAGGGTTATGATGCGACTTGTCATCATACTGATTGTACTGTTACTCATAAGTTTCAGCGCTTATTAACAGTCAGTCTCAGGGGAGGAGCAATCCTCCCTTACCCTTACTCACTAAATTAGGTCAAAGAATCAACGATGTCAATCAGGGCGATGCAGGTGTGTCGCCCTTACCACTCCCAGACTTTCGACGGTGTAACCACCGCAGGCAGTGGGATATCCCACTCTTCAACGGGGAGTTTTTCCACCAACTGACAATCATGCGCATAACCCACCGGTTGCATTTTATAGTGCTGCCAGTTTTGTAAGGTCCGATCATAAAAACCTCCGCCCATTCCCAGGCGCTGACCGTACTCATCAAAGGCGACCAGGGGGGTGATCAGGACGTCTAATCGGGAAAGGGGGAGCACGTCACGCACATCCAATTTTGGCTCATGGATCTTCAACCTGTTCATCACCAGTTCGCTTTGCGGATGGTAATTCAGGAACAGCAAATTACCGGCACTAAAGGGATGCAAAACTGGAAGATATACGCGCTTACCGGCGCGCCAGAGTTGTTCTATGAGTGGCTGGGTGTCGAGTTCGCCATCAAAAGAGAGGAATACAGCGACCGTATGTGCCATCACCACCGGGGGATAAGTCATCATCCGGGTAGCGGCTTGTTGACCCATTTCCTGCTGTTGTTCCGGCGTTAACGCACGACGACGTTGCCGAATCATTTTGCGGATTTCTTGTCGGGATAATGTCAGTGGGAGTTCTGGTAGTTGCGTCATGGCTGGTGCCAGATAAGAAGGGAATCTCCGAGATGCCGCCGCAGGCTGTAACCCTTGAACCCTTGGTTCAAGGTGAATGTGTCGTCGCAGTTTTAAGGCTTCTCGGACGGACCGAGCATGCTCACCAACCGCGGAGCGCCACATTCTTGTGGTATGAAATATCGGCTCAGGGGACTGGCCCGCTTGCGAACATCTCAGAGAAATTTTGTCTTCACGGTTACTCTACCACAGTAAACCGAAAAGTGTCATTCAAAGTTTTGGTTAGTTTTTTCGGTGATGCGACCTTGTTCAAGTAACGCTTGTTCTATGGTCTGCTGCAGCATCCGAATACGCTGTTCCATACTTGCCGCGTAGTCACGAGTCTTTGCTTTTTCTTGCGCTAACTCATAGCTGATATTCAATGCGGCAATGAAGACCAACTGTTCAGTATTTGTGACTCTAGTGCGTTCTTTCAGATCTTGCAACCGTTGGTTCAGATCGTCCGCTGCCTGATTCAACGCATCCCTTTGGTCAGGCGGGCAGTTCACACGCAGTGAACGGCCAAAAATTTGGATATCGACGGGTTGTGCAGACATGCCACCTTCCTGCTGATTGACTGCGCTGCCTTCGTCTTTAGACCCATGGTCTGCGAAGGGGCGACACTATAGCTACCCTGATGAGAAGAGACAAGCCCTTTTCTGGTCCACCAGGGCCCAAAGTGGTAGCATATCATGAATATTCCTCCCTTTGACGACGAATGCTTATGTCTATACAGAACGAAATGCCTGGTTACAACGAAATGAACCAGTATCTGAACCAACAAGGGACGGGTCTGACCCCAGCTGAGATGCATGGTTTAATCAGCGGGATGATATGTGGCGGTAACGATGACAGCTCATGGCTACCGCTACTTCACGACCTGACGAACGAAGGCATGGCTTTCGGTCATGAGCTGGCACAGGCACTGCGTAAAATGCACTCTGCCACCAGCGATGCCCTGCAGGATGACGGCTTCCTTTTTCAGCTTTATCTGCCTGATGGCGATGATGTCAGCGTTTTCGATCGGGCTGATGCATTGGCAGGTTGGGTCAATCACTTCCTGCTTGGTCTTGGCGTTACGCAACCGAAGCTGGATAAAGTGACCGGCGAAACCGGTGAAGCTATCGACGATCTGCGTAACATTGCGCAACTGGGTTACGACGAAGACGAAGATCAGGAAGAGCTTGAAATGTCGCTTGAAGAGATCATCGAATACGTTCGTGTTGCCGCGCTGTTATGCCACGACACCTTTACTCATCCGCAACCGACCGCGCCAGAAGTACAAAAACCGACTCTACACTAAAAACAAAAAACGTAAGGAGAGTGTTATGAGTGAGATATCCCGGCAAGAGTTTCAGCGTCGCCGTCAGGCCCTGGTGGAGCAAATGCAACCCGGCAGCGCCGCGCTGATTTTTGCTGCACCAGAAGTAACACGTAGCGCCGACAGCGAATACCCCTATCGTCAGAACAGTGACTTCTGGTACTTCACCGGCTTTAACGAACCGGAAGCGGTGCTGGTGCTGATTAAAAGCGATGACACTCATAACCACAGCGTTCTGTTTAACCGCGTTCGCGACCTGACGGCGGAGATCTGGTTTGGCCGTCGCTTAGGCCAGGATGCCGCGCCAGAGAAACTGGGCGTTGACCGCGCACTGGCATTCAGCGAAATCAATCAGCAACTTTATCAACTACTTAACGGCCTGGATGTGGTTTACCATGCCCAGGGCGAATATGCATATGCTGATGAAATCGTGAACAGTGCGCTGGAAAAACTGCGTAAAGGTTCGCGGCAAAATCTCACCGCACCGGCAACGATGATCGACTGGCGTCCTGTTGTTCATGAAATGCGCCTGTTCAAATCGCCAGAAGAGATTGCCGTACTCCGCCGCGCGGGAGAAATCACCGCCATGGCACATACCCGGGCGATGGAAAAATGCCGTCCGGGAATGTTCGAGTACCATCTGGAAGGCGAAATTCACCACGAATTTAACCGCCACGGTGCGCGCTATCCGTCCTATAACACCATTGTCGGCAGCGGTGAAAACGGCTGCATTCTGCACTACACCGAAAACGAGTGTGAAATGCGCGACGGCGACCTGGTGTTGATTGACGCGGGTTGCGAATACAAAGGTTACGCTGGCGATATTACCCGCACCTTCCCGGTCAACGGCAAATTCACCCAGGCCCAGCGTGAAATCTACGACATTGTGCTGGAGTCTCTCGAAACCAGCCTGCGCCTGTATCGTCCGGGAACTTCCATTCTGGAAGTCACTGGTGAAGTGGTGCGCATCATGGTTAGCGGCCTGGTAAAACTCGGCATCCTGAAAGGTGATGTTGATGAACTGATCGCTCAGAACGCCCATCGTCCTTTCTTTATGCATGGCCTTAGCCACTGGTTAGGACTGGATGTCCATGACGTTGGCGTTTATGGTCAGGATCGCTCGCGCATTCTGGAACCGGGGATGGTACTGACCGTAGAGCCTGGTCTGTATATCGCGCCGGATGCGGATGTGCCAGAACAATATCGCGGTATCGGCATTCGTATTGAAGACGACATTGTGATTACCGAAACCGGTAACGAAAACCTCACCGCCAGCGTGGTGAAAAAGCCGGAAGAAATCGAAGCGTTGATGGCTGCTGCGAGAAAGCAATGAGCGTAATCATCGTCGGTGGCGGCATGGCGGGCGCGACGCTGGCGCTGGCTATTTCCCGGTTAAGTCACGGGGCGCTGCCGGTACATTTGATTGAAGCGACTGCGCCAGAGTCACATGCTCATCCGGGCTTTGATGGACGAGCGATAGCGCTGGCGGCGGGTACCTGTCAGCAACTGGCGCGCATCGGCGTCTGGCAATCTCTGGCGGATTGCGCAACTGCCATCACCACCGTGCATGTCAGCGATCGTGGTCACGCTGGATTTGTCACCCTCGCCGCAGAAGATTACCAACTGGCGGCGCTGGGACAGGTTGTCGAATTGCACAATGTCGGGCAACGGCTGTTTGCATTGCTGCGTAAAGCACCTGGCGTAACGCTGCATTGCCCTGATCGCGTGGCTAACGTTGCCCGTACTCAGAGTCACGTTGAAGTGACGCTGGAGAGTGGCGAGACGCTGACGGGCCGCGTGCTGGTAGCCGCTGATGGCACCCATTCAGCGTTAGCCACCGCGTGCGGCGTTGACTGGCAGCAGGAGCCTTACGAACAACTGGCAGTGATTGCCAACGTTGCTACTTCTGTTGCGCACGAAGGCCGCGCTTTTGAACGCTTCACGCAACATGGCCCGCTGGCGATGTTGCCGATGTCTGACGGACGCTGTTCGCTGGTCTGGTGTCATCCACTGGAACGGCGCGAAGAGGTGCTGTCGTGGAGTGACGAGAAGTTTTGCCGTGAGCTCCAGTCGGCCTTTGGCTGGCGACTTGGAAAAATTACCCACGCCGGTAAACGCAGTGCTTATCCGCTGGCGTTAACCCGCGCCGCCAGAGCTATTACCCATCGTACCGTGCTGGTGGGCAATGCGGCGCAAACCCTGCACCCGATTGCCGGGCAAGGGTTCAACCTCGGTATGCGAGATGTGATGAGTCTTGCGGAAACCCTGACTCAGGCGCAGGAGCGCGGAGAAGACATGGGGGATTACGGCGTATTGTGCCGTTATCAGCAGCGTCGACAGAGCGATCGCGAAGCAACCATCGGCGTCACGGACAGCCTGGTACATCTTTTTGCCAACCGTTGGGCACCGCTGGTTGTCGGGCGCAACATCGGACTGATGACGATGGAATTATTCACCCCGGCACGCGATGTGCTGGCGCAGCGCACCCTCGGTTGGGTGGCGCGTTGAAGGCGGTTTTAAGGAATAAACAATGCAAAGTGTTGATGTAGCCATTGTTGGTGGCGGCATGGTGGGGCTGGCGGTTGCCTGCGGCTTACAGGGGAGCGGCTTACGCGTTGCCGTACTGGAGCAGCGCGTACCGGAACCTCTGGCGGCGGATGCACCACCACAACTGCGCGTTTCGGCTATCAATGCCGCCAGCGAAAAATTACTCACCCGTCTTGGCGTCTGGCAGGACATTCTCTCTCGTAGGGCCAGTTGTTATCACGGTATGGAAGTGTGGGACAAAGACAGTTTTGGTCACATTTCGTTTGACGATCAAAGCATGGGCTATAGCCATCTTGGGCATATCGTTGAAAACTCAGTGATTCACTACGCGCTGTGGAACAAAGCGCAGCAGTCGTCAGATATCACTCTGTTGGCCCCCGCAGAATTACAGCAGGTCGCCTGGGGAGAAAATGAAACTTTCCTGACGCTGAAAGATGGCAGCATGTTAACGGCGCGTCTGGTGATTGGCGCGGACGGTGCTAATTCCTGGTTGCGCAATAAAGCAGATATTCCGCTGACTTTCTGGGATTATCAGCATCACGCGCTGGTAGCGACCATTCGCACGGAAGAACCGCATGATGCGGTGGCGCGGCAGGTTTTCCATGGCGAAGGCATTCTGGCCTTTTTACCGCTTAGCGATCCGCATCTTTGCTCAATTGTCTGGTCACTGTCGCCAGAGGAAGCGCAGCGGATGCAGCAGGCAAGTGAAGATGAATTTAATCGCGCGTTAAATATCGCTTTTGATAATCGCCTGGGCTTATGCAAGGTTGAGAGCGCGCGTCAGGTGTTCCCACTGACGGGGCGTTATGCGCGCCAGTTTGCCGCGCACCGTCTGGTGCTGGTGGGCGACGCCGCGCATACCATTCACCCGCTGGCGGGGCAGGGAGTAAATCTCGGCTTTATGGATGCTGCAGAGCTGATTGCTGAACTGAAACGGTTGCATCGTCAGGGGAAAGACATCGGGCAGTACATTTACCTGCGCCGGTATGAGCGTAGCCGCAAGCACAGTGCGGCGCTGATGCTGGCTGGTATGCAGGGATTCCGCGATCTGTTTTCCGGTACCAATCCGGCGAAAAAACTGCTGCGTGATATTGGTTTGAAACTGGCCGACACGCTTCCTGGCGTTAAACCACAACTTATCCGCCAGGCAATGGGATTAAACGATTTGCCTGAATGGCTGCGTTAAAAATTTCTCTTCTGCTGTTTATTTGATACCCATCACACTTTCATCTCCCGGTTTTTTCGCCGGGAGATTTTCCTCATTTGAAATAAACTAATTTCACCTCCGTTTTCGCATTATATTTTCTAATGTCATTATTTTTTGATTTAGTGTTTTTTGACATTTTTTTAGCTCTTAATATTGCCTTATTCAAATTAGCTTTCTAATGGCATCATCTTTATATAGAAACTGGTGTGTTTTTTGGTTTTTTATTCTGTCGCGATTTTGGCGTTTTTTAACCATAAGCTAATGTGATGATCAATTTTACCTTATGGTTAACAGTCTGTTTCGGTGGTAAGTTCAGGCAAAAGAGAACGATTGCGTTGGGGACCGGGAGTGGCTCCGACGCTGGGTTTCGTGGTGATAATTTCACCATGAAAAGTTGTCAGCCCCGCTTATTCAATGAGGACAAGATGGCACAACAGACTCCTTTGTACGAACAACACACGCTTTGCGGCGCTCGCATGGTGGATTTCCACGGCTGGATGATGCCGCTGCATTACGGTTCGCAAATCGACGAACATCATGCGGTACGTACCGATGCCGGAATGTTTGATGTGTCACATATGACCATCGTCGATCTTCGCGGCAGCCGCACCCGGGAGTTTCTGCGTTATCTGCTGGCGAACGATGTGGCGAAGCTCACCAAAGGCGGCAAAGCCCTTTACTCGGGGATGTTGAATGCCTCTGGCGGTGTGATAGATGACCTCATCGTCTACTACTTTACTGAAGATTTCTTCCGCCTCGTTGTTAACTCCGCCACCCGCGAAAAAGACCTCTCCTGGATTACCCAACACGCTGAACCTTTCGGCATCGAAATTACCGTTCGTGATGACCTTTCCATGATTGCCGTGCAAGGGCCGAATGCGCAGGCAAAAGCTGCCACACTGTTTAATGACGCCCAGCGTCAGGCGGTGGAAGGGATGAAACCGTTCTTTGGCGTGCAGGCGGGCGATCTGTTTATTGCCACCACTGGTTATACCGGTGAAGCGGGCTATGAAATTGCGCTGCCCAATGAAAAAGCGGCCGATTTCTGGCGTGCGCTGGTGGAAGCGGGTGTTAAGCCATGTGGCTTGGGCGCGCGTGACACGCTGCGTCTGGAAGCGGGCATGAATCTTTATGGTCAGGAGATGGACGAAACCATCTCTCCTTTAGCCGCCAACATGGGCTGGACCATCGCCTGGGAACCGGCAGATCGTGACTTTATCGGTCGTGAAGCCCTGGAAGTGCAGCGTGAGCATGGTACAGAAAAACTGGTTGGTCTGGTGATGACCGAAAAAGGCGTGCTGCGTAATGAACTGCCGGTACGCTTTACCGATGCGCAGGGCAACCAGCATGAAGGCATTATCACCAGCGGTACTTTCTCCCCGACGCTGGGTTACAGCATTGCGCTGGCGCGCGTGCCGGAAGGTATTGGCGAAACGGCGATTGTGCAAATTCGCAACCGTGAAATGCCGGTTAAAGTGACAAAACCTGTTTTTGTGCGTAACGGCAAAGCCGTCGCGTGATTTACTTTTTTGGAGATTGATTGATGAGCAACGTACCAGCAGAACTGAAATACAGCAAAGAACACGAATGGCTGCGTAAAGAAGCCGACGGCACTTACACCGTTGGTATTACCGAACATGCTCAGGAGCTGTTAGGCGATATGGTGTTTGTTGACCTGCCGGAAGTGGGCGCAACGGTTAGCGCGGGCGATGACTGCGCGGTTGCCGAATCGGTAAAAGCGGCGTCAGACATTTATGCGCCAGTAAGCGGTGAAATCGTGGCGGTAAACGACGCACTGAGCGATTCCCCGGAACTGGTGAACAGCGAACCGTATGCAGGCGGCTGGATCTTTAAAATCAAAGCCAGCGATGAAAGCGAACTGGAATCACTGCTGGATGCGACCGCATACGAAGCATTGTTAGAAGACGAGTAACGGCTTTATTCCTCTTCTGCGGGAGAGGATCAGGGTGAGGAAAATTTATGCCTCACCCTCACTCTCTTCGTAAGGAGAGAGGTTCACAATTCACTGCACGTTTCAGGAACCATCGCTCATGACACAGACGTTAAGCCAGCTTGAAAACAGCGGCGCTTTTATTGAACGCCATATCGGACCGGACGCCGCGCAACAGCAAGAAATGCTGAATGCCGTTGGTGCACAATCGTTAAACGCGCTGACCGGCCAGATTGTGCCGAAAGATATTCAACTTGCGACACCACCGCAGGTTGGCGCACCGGCGACCGAATACGCCGCACTGGCAGAACTCAAGGCTATTGCCAGTCGCAATAAACGCTTCACGTCTTACATCGGCATGGGTTACACCGCCGTGCAGCTACCGCCGGTTATCCTGCGTAACATGCTGGAAAATCCGGGCTGGTATACCGCGTACACTCCGTATCAACCTGAAGTCTCCCAGGGCCGCCTTGAAGCACTGCTCAACTTCCAGCAGGTAACGCTGGATTTGACTGGACTGGATATGGCCTCTGCTTCTCTTCTGGACGAGGCCACCGCTGCCGCCGAAGCAATGGCGATGGCGAAACGCGTCAGCAAACTGAAAAATGCCAACCGCTTCTTCGTGGCTTCCGATGTGCATCCGCAAACGCTGGATGTGGTCCGTACTCGTGCCGAAACCTTTGGTTTTGAAGTGATTGTCGATGACGCGCAAAAAGTGCTCGACCATCAGGACGTCTTCGGCGTGCTGTTACAGCAGGTAGGCACTACCGGTGAAATTCACGACTACACTGCGCTTATTAGCGAACTGAAATCACGCAAAATTGTGGTCAGCGTTGCCGCCGATATTATGGCGCTGGTGCTGTTAACTGCGCCGGGTAAACAGGGCGCGGATATTGTTTTTGGTTCGGCGCAACGCTTCGGCGTGCCGATGGGCTACGGTGGCCCACACGCGGCATTCTTTGCGGCGAAAGATGAATACAAACGCTCAATGCCGGGCCGTATTATCGGTGTATCGAAAGATGCAGCTGGCAATACCGCGCTGCGCATGGCGATGCAGACTCGCGAGCAACATATCCGCCGTGAGAAAGCGAACTCCAACATTTGTACTTCCCAGGTACTGCTGGCAAACATCGCCAGCCTGTATGCCGTTTATCACGGCCCGGTTGGCCTGAAACGTATCGCTAACCGCATTCACCGTCTGACCGATATCCTGGCGGCGGGCCTGCAACAAAAAGGTCTGAAACTGCGCCATGCGCACTATTTCGACACCTTGTGTGTGGAAGTGGCCGACAAAGCGGGCGTACTGACGCGTGCCGAAGCGGCTGAAATCAACCTGCGTAGCGATATTCTGAACGCGGTTGGGATCACCCTTGATGAAACAACCACGCGTGAAAACGTAATGCAGCTTTTCAACGTGCTGCTGGGCGATAACCACGGCCTGGACATCGACACGCTGGACAAAGACGTGGCTCACGACAGCCGCTCTATCCAGCCTGCGATGCTGCGCGACGACGAAATCCTCACCCATCCGGTGTTTAATCGCTACCACAGCGAAACCGAAATGATGCGCTATATGCACTCGCTGGAGCGTAAAGATCTGGCGCTGAATCAGGCGATGATCCCGCTGGGTTCCTGCACCATGAAACTGAACGCCGCCGCCGAGATGATCCCAATCACCTGGCCGGAATTTGCCGAACTGCACCCGTTCTGCCCGCCGGAGCAGGCCGAAGGTTATCAGCAGATGATTGCGCAGCTGGCTGACTGGCTGGTGAAACTGACCGGTTACGACGCCGTTTGTATGCAGCCGAACTCTGGCGCACAGGGCGAATACGCGGGCCTGCTGGCGATTCGTCATTATCATGAAAGCCGCAACGAAGGGCATCGCGATATCTGCCTGATCCCGGCTTCTGCGCACGGAACTAACCCCGCTTCTGCACATATGGCAGGAATGCAGGTGGTGGTTGTGGCGTGTGATAAAAACGGCAACATCGATCTGACTGATCTGCGCGCGAAAGCGGAACAGGCGGGCGATAACCTCTCCTGTATCATGGTGACTTATCCTTCTACCCACGGCGTGTATGAAGAAACGATCCGTGAAGTGTGTGAAGTCGTGCATCAGTTCGGCGGTCAGGTTTACCTTGATGGCGCGAACATGAACGCCCAGGTTGGCATCACCTCGCCGGGCTTTATTGGTGCGGACGTTTCACACCTTAACCTACATAAAACTTTCTGCATTCCGCACGGCGGTGGTGGTCCGGGTATGGGACCGATCGGCGTGAAAGCGCATTTGGCACCGTTTGTACCGGGTCATAGCGTGGTGCAAATCGAAGGCATGTTAACCCGTCAGGGCGCGGTTTCTGCGGCACCGTTCGGTAGCGCCTCTATCCTGCCAATCAGCTGGATGTACATCCGCATGATGGGCGCAGAAGGGCTGAAAAAAGCAAGCCAGGTGGCAATCCTCAACGCCAACTATATTGCCAGCCGCCTGCAGGATGCCTTCCCGGTGCTGTATACCGGTCGCGACGGTCGCGTGGCGCACGAATGTATTCTCGATATTCGCCCGCTGAAAGAAGAAACCGGCATCAGCGAGCTGGATATTGCCAAGCGCCTGATCGACTACGGTTTCCACGCGCCGACGATGTCGTTCCCGGTGGCGGGTACGCTGATGGTTGAACCGACTGAATCTGAAAGCAAAGTGGAACTGGATCGCTTTATCGACGCGATGCTGGCTATCCGCGCAGAAATTGACCAGGTGAAAGCCGGTGTCTGGCCGCTGGAAGATAACCCGCTGGTGAACGCGCCGCACATTCAGAGCGAACTGGTCGCCGAGTGGGCGCATCCGTACAGCCGTGAAGTTGCGGTATTCCCGGCAGGTGTGGCAGACAAATACTGGCCGACAGTGAAACGTCTGGATGATGTTTACGGCGACCGTAACCTGTTCTGCTCCTGCGTACCGATTAGCGAATACCAGTAATTCACTGATTCGACTATTTTCTAAAGGCGCTTCGGCGCCTTTTTAGTCAGATGACAAAGTACAAAAGTGCTCAGACAGTCCCCTCGCCCCTTTGGGGAGAGGGTTAGGGTGAGGGGAACAGGCCGGCACTGGCGCGAATATTTACCCTCACCCCGGCCCTCTCCCTGAAAGGGCGAGGGGGAAAAGCGTGCCAACATTGAAGATTGAGCCAGTTTGTTAGCAATCTCAAAGATACGTCAACGAATTAATTTTTCTCGGAAAAACAAATGGCTATAGCACTTGTGACTGGTGGCAGTCGCGGCATCGGGCGGGCAACTGCATTACTGTTGGCGCAAGAAGGGTATACGGTGGCGGTTAATTATCAGCAAAACCTCCACGCGGCGCAGGAAGTGATGAACTTAATAACGCAAGCCGGTGGCAAAGCATTCGTGCTCCAGGCGGATATCAGCGACGAAAACCAGGTCGTTGCGATGTTTACAGCAATCGATCAGCACGATGAACCGCTAGCAGCGCTGGTCAATAACGCCGGGATCTTGTTTACCCAGTGCACCGTTGAAAACCTTACCGCAGAGCGAATCAACCGAGTACTTTCCACCAACGTGACGGGATATTTTCTCTGCTGCCGCGAGGCGGTAAAACGCATGGCGCTTAAAAATGGTGGCAGTGGCGGCGCTATCGTCAATGTCTCTTCGGTGGCCTCACGGTTGGGTTCGCCAGGGGAATATGTTGATTACGCGGCATCGAAAGGGGCGATTGATACGTTAACCACCGGACTATCGCTGGAAGTCGCCGCGCAGGGGATCCGCGTTAACTGCGTGCGGCCAGGGTTTATTTATACCGAAATGCACGCCAGCGGCGGCGAGCCTGGACGCGTCGATCGCGTTAAGTCGAACATCCCCATGCAGCGTGGTGGACAGGCAGAAGAGGTCGCGCAGGCCATTGTCTGGCTACTAAGTGATAAAGCCTCTTACGTCACGGGAAGTTTTATCGATTTGGCGGGCGGGAAATAAAACAGGGAAGTTGTCTGACCGGATGCAACAAGTATTGCATCCGGTACTTCATCGACTTAAAGCTTCTCGCCGTTGCTGGCAATCACCTCTTTGTACCAGTTAAAGCTCTTCTTACGTGAACGCGACATATCGCCAGTACCGTCGTCATGTTTATTCACATAGATAAAGCCGTAGCGTTTGCTGTACTGCCCGGTGGTGAACGACACGCAGTCGATGCAGCCCCACGGTGTGTAGCCCATCAGATCCACGCCATCGTAAGTCACCGCTTTTTTCATCTCTTCGATATGGGCGCGCAGGTAGTCAATGCGGTAGTCGTCGTTGATGCTGCCATCTTCTTCCACTTTGTCGTAAGCGCCAAAACCGTTTTCGACAATAAACAGCGGCCTCTGATAACGCTCATACAGTTCGCAAAGTGCATAGCGCAGACCTACTGGATCAATCTGCCAGCCCCAGTCAGATGCTTTAACATACGGGTTTGGTACGCTGCCTTCAAAACCAGAGATCGCATCGCCGGTGCCGCCTTCGGCCTTCACTGCATTGGTCATGTAATAGCTGAAACCAAGATAATCGCAGGTGCCTTCACGCAGCACATCCAGATCGCCGTCTTCCATTTTGATGTTAAATCCGCGACGCTCCCACTCGTTCAACACATAGGACGGGTAATAGCCGCGTAGCTGCACATCGGTAAAGACGTAGCGTTCGCGCATCGACTCCTGAGCGAACATCACATCGTCCGGGTTACAGGAGTAAGGATAGAGCGGCACCATCGCCAGCATACAGCCGACTTTCATCTCCGGGTTAATGCGACGCGCAGCTTTCACCGCCAGGGCGCTGGCGACAAACTGGTGATGCAGCACCTGATACATCGTCTCTTCCGGGTTTTCATGCTCGGTATACACCACGCCGGAGCAGCAGTAACCGAACAGCGGTGCACGCCAGTTACGCTGGTTGTTAATTTCGTTGAAGGTCATCCAGTATTTGACTTTGTGCTTATAGCGTTCAAATACCACTTCCGCGAAACGTACAAAGAAATCAACCACTTTACGGTTGGTCCAGCTACCGTATTGCTGCACCAGATGCAGCGGCATTTCAAAGTGGGAGAGGGTGATCACCGGTTCGATGTTGTATTTCAGCAGTTCATCGAACATATCATCGTAGAACTTCAGCCCTTCTTCGTTTGGCTGAGCTTCATCGCCTTTTGGAAAAATGCGCGTCCAGGCAATGGATGTACGAAAACATTTGAAGCCCATTTCGGCAAATAGCTTGATGTCTTCCTTATAGTGACCATAAAAATCAACGGCTTCATGGTTTGGATAGTATTTTCCTGGCAAGACTTCTTTGGTGATTTCGCGCGGCACGCCGTGTGCGCCACCGGTCAGAACGTCACAAATGCTCGGCCCTTTTCCGCCTTTGTTCCAGCCGCCTTCGACCTGATGAGCGGCAACTGCGCCGCCCCATAAGAAATCTTTCGGTAAGGTGAGTTTTTTCACTATCATAGGCTCCAGATGAGTCAATTCTTACAGGAAATAGTACCATGCAGCCAAACGACATCACTTTTTTTCAACGTTTCCAGGATGACATTCTGGCTGGGCGTAAAACCATCACCATCCGCGACGAGTCTGAATCGCACTTCAAAACGGGTGATGTGCTTCGTGTCGGACGTTTTGAAGATGACGGTTATTTTTGCACGATTGAAGTCACCGCAACCTCAACCGTAACGCTGGATACGCTGACTGAAAAACATGCAGAGCAGGAAAATATGACCCTGACTGAACTGAAAAAAGTCATTGCTGACATCTATCCCGGTCAGACACAATTTTATGTGATTGAATTTAAATGTCTTTAAATTGAACTCACGCCTGTTAGTTGAAATTTCGCATTTAATTTCATGATTTTTAGGAGATTAGTCTCAAATCAGAATTTATTTTAGCTAACAGGTGTTCACTGGAACTATTCTCAGTTACGCTGGAGAGGTATACATGTGCGTGTACGTTTCTCCGGAGTAAGTTATGGTTCAGAAGCCCCTCATTAAGCAGGGATATTCACTGGCAGAGGAAATAGCCAACAGCGTCAGTCACGGCATTGGGTTGGTGTTTGGTATCGTTGGGCTGGTGTTGCTACTGGTTCAGGCGGTGGATCTTAATGCCAGCGCCACAGCGATAACCAGCTACAGCCTCTATGGCGGCAGTATGATCCTGCTGTTCCTCGCTTCGACGCTCTATCACGCCATTCCTCATCAACGGGCAAAAATGTGGCTGAAGAAATTTGACCATTGCGCTATTTACCTGTTGATTGCCGGAACCTACACGCCGTTTTTGCTGGTGGGGCTGGATTCTCCGTTAGCGCGCGGGTTGATGATTGTTATCTGGAGCCTGGCATTGCTGGGTATTCTGTTTAAACTGACCATCGCGCACCGATTCAAAATTTTATCTCTGGTGACCTATCTGGCGATGGGCTGGCTGTCGCTGGTGGTAATTTATGAAATGGCAGTTAAGCTCGCGGCGGGCAGCGTTACCTTACTGGCGGTAGGCGGCGTGGTTTATTCGCTCGGGGTGATTTTCTACGTCTGCAAACGCATTCCATACAACCATGCCATCTGGCACGGCTTCGTGCTCGGCGGTAGTATGTGCCACTTTCTGGCGATCTATTTGTATATTGGGCAGGCGTAATGGGTATGCCTTTGTAGGCCTGATAAGACGCGCCAGCGTCGCATCAGGCATCGGAGCACAACTGCCGGATTCGGCGTGAACGCCTTATCCGATCTACGGGCCTCGTCCCTGTTGTGATAAAGGCATCAAATCCCAGACATGATAAGACGCGCCAGCGTCGCATCAGGCGATAAATGCCTGATGCGATAAAGAGATTTACTCTTCGAGCGAATACGGCAGCGGCTCGATATGCAATGTATTCGCATCGTCGCGTACGCGGAAGATGCTATCCGGTTCCATATCGTTATTCATGACGACCTGTACCACGACCTGACCATCTTCCAGTTTTACCGCAGCCAGTACCGTACCGGTACGACGCCAGTTCTCGCCCATTTTCAGCTCTAAGTCTTCACCAGCTTCCGGCAGTCGGCTGGCGCTACCTGCCAGCAACCAGAGCGCACGTTTATTGGCACCACGGAATTTTGCTCGCGCCACCATCTCTTGTCCGGTATAACAGCCTTTCTTAAAGCTGATACCGCCCAGCGCCTGGAGATTGGTCGCCTGTGGGATAAACTGCCCGCTGTTGGCGGCATCAATCACCGGGAAACCCGCTTCAATGTTTAATGCCAGCCACTGTTGGCTATTGTTCAGTTCCGCTTCACCGCGCAGTTTATCGGTCAGCATATTAGCAGTAGCTTCATCGGTTACGATCAGGAAACGTTCTGCCGGGTGTTCAAACCATAGCAAAGTGGTCGCGCCTTCTTTGACTACCTGTTTTTCTTTCGAAGGCAGTTCGCTAAAGAGATTTGCCAGCGCGGCGCGCGCCTGAAAACCGGCAACACCAAGCAGCACACGCTCGTCGTCTGGCGCGATGGTCACTTTAGAGAATACCGCATATTTTTTCAGTTCAGTCAGCTGCGGTTCACGCACGCTGCGCCGTTCAATCCATGCAAAGCCATCGCCGTCGCGGAACAGACGTAAATTGCTCCACATTTTACCTTTGGCGTCGCAATGGGCGGCGAGCAGGTGCTGATCTTCTGCCATCTGGCTGACATCTGCTGTCACCTGACCCTGCATATATTTTTCGCTGTCCGCGCCAGTAATGGTGGCAAGCGCCCAGTCATCAAGCGTCATCAGCGTCAGCGGTAAACGGGCAGAAGCCGTAGGCTGACGGGGAGGAAAAGGTGTAAAAGCCATAATAGAGTCCTGAGTTGCTTAACGGCGTATTAATGACTAATGGTAAAAGAGCTATGAGGCAATGCAAGTGCTTTCACTACGCGATCTGTGCCTTCTGCGAGGCGACTTCCAAAAAAATGAAGCCATTGAATTGTTGTGAATTAATTTCGCGATCGCGATGGTGTTTACTGATATTCCCGTAAAAGAAGGCGAAAAACACGTTACAATAGCCGGGTACTGGATTTTCGTGAGACAGGAAGAAGATGGACATTAACAACAAAGCCCGCATTCATTGGGCATGCCGCCGTGGTATGCGCGAACTCGATATTTCAATCATGCCGTTTTTCGAACATGAGTACGACAGCTTAAGCGATGACGAAAAACGCATCTTTATTCGTCTGCTGGAATGTGACGATCCGGACCTGTTTAACTGGCTGATGAATCACGGTAAACCGGCCGATGCAGAACTGGAAATGATGGTCCGACTCATCCAGACACGGAACCGGGAACGTGGTCCTGTGGCAATCTGATTTGCGCGTCTCCTGGCGCGCACAGTGGCTTTCCTTGCTGATTCATGGGCTGGTTGCCGCTGTTATTTTACTCATGCCCTGGCCACTCAGTTACACCCCGTTATGGATGGTGTTACTTTCGCTGGTGGTGTTTGATTGCGTTCGCAGCCAGCGGCGTATTAATGCTCGCCAGGGGGAAATTCGCTTGTTGATGGACGGGCGTTTGCGTTGGCAAGGGCAGGAGTGGAGCATCGTCAAAGCACCGTGGATGATTAAGAGCGGCATGATGCTGCGTTTACGTTCTGATGGCGGTAAACGGCAACATTTATGGCTGGCAGCCGACAGCATGGACGAAGCTGAATGGCGGGATTTACGGCGGATTTTGTTGCAACAAGAGACGCAAAGATAAAGATGACGGCAAAGCATATGCGCTAAGCCGTCAGTGAGATCAGGCGTAATGCTCTGCCATTTCGTTGAGGATTTGCTCGCACCAGCTCTGAATACGCTCGTCGCTAAGGTCATACTGGTTAGTTTCATCCAGCGCCAGACCCACGAACAGTTGCCCGTCAGCAATCACCGGTTTCGGGCTGGTAAATTCATATCCTTCCGTTGGCCAGTAGCCGACGAACTTCACGCCTTTGGTCGAGAGTTTGTCATGCAGCATACCGAGCGCATCGAGGAACCACTCGCCGTATCCCAGTTGATCGCCAAGCCCATACAGCGCAACAATTTTACCTTCAAGGTTCAGGTCGTCGAGCTGATCCCAGACGGCTTCCCAGTCTTCCTGGATTTCACCAAAATCCCAGGTCGGGATACCCAGAATGAGCACATCGTACTGCTCCATTAATTTCGGGGAGTCGTCCTTGAGGTTATGTAAGGTCACCAGTTCTGGGCCGATAATATCGCGGATTTTTTCTGCCGCCATTTCGGTGTAACAGGTGCTGGAACCGTAAAAAAGACCCATATTCATAACGTAAGCTTCTCGATTCTGCTGTGGCTTTTGCGGCTAGTGTATCAGAATCGCTTTAGTCACGGCACAATAAGGCATAATGGATCAAATGAGTGACCATAAGGGGCGCAAGTGAAACAGGATCTGGCACGCATCGAGCAGTTTCTTGATGCTCTGTGGCTGGAAAAAAATCTGGCTGAAAATACGTTGAACGCTTACCGTCGCGATCTGTCAATGATGGTGGAGTGGTTGCATCACCGCGGGTTGACGCTGGCGACGGCGCAAAGTGACGATTTGCAGGCATTACTGGCAGAACGGCTGGAGGGCGGGTATAAAGCCACCAGCTCAGCGCGTTTGCTGAGTGCAGTGCGCCGATTGTTCCAGTATCTTTATCGCGAAAAGTTTCGTGAAGACGATCCCAGTGCGCATCTCGCTTCACCGAAATTGCCCCAGCGTTTGCCAAAAGATTTAAGCGAAGCGCAGGTCGAACGTTTATTACAGGCACCATTAATCGATCAGCCACTGGAGCTACGCGATAAAGCCATGCTTGAAGTGTTGTATGCTACCGGGCTGCGTGTCTCTGAACTGGTCGGACTGACAATGAGTGATATCAGCCTGCGTCAGGGCGTGGTACGGGTCATTGGTAAAGGCAACAAAGAGCGTCTGGTGCCGTTAGGTGAAGAGGCGGTTTACTGGCTGGAAACCTATCTGGAACATGGGCGTCCGTGGCTGCTGAATGGTGTGTCAATTGACGTGTTGTTTCCCAGCCAGCGTGCGCAGCAGATGACGCGACAGACCTTCTGGCACCGTATTAAACATTATGCTGTGCTGGCGGGTATCGACAGCGAAAAGCTGTCACCGCATGTGTTGCGTCACGCTTTTGCCACTCATTTATTAAATCATGGTGCGGATTTACGCGTGGTGCAGATGCTACTGGGCCACAGCGATCTCTCCACCACGCAAATTTATACGCATGTCGCTACCGAGCGTCTGCGGCAACTTCATCAACAGCATCACCCGCGGGCGTGATGTCTGAAAAGAACGGGAAGATTTATGAAGAAAGGTTTTATGTTGTTTACTTTGTTAGCGGCGTTTTCAGGCTTTGCTCAGGCTGATGACGCGGCAATTCAACAAACGTTAGCCAAAATGGGCATCAAAAGCAGCGATATTCAGCCCGCGCCTGTAGCTGGCATGAAGACAGTTCTGACTAACAGCGGCGTGTTGTACATCACCGATGATGGTAAACATATCATTCAGGGGCCAATGTATGACGTTAGTGGCACGGCTCCGGTCAATGTCACCAATAAGATGCTGTTAAAGCAGTTGAATGCGCTTGAAAAAGAGATGATCGTTTATAAAGCGCCGCAGGAAAAACACGTCATCACCGTGTTTACTGATATTACCTGTGGTTACTGCCACAAACTGCATGAGCAAATGGCAGACTACAACGCGCTGGGGATCACCGTGCGTTATCTTGCTTTTCCGCGCCAGGGGCTGGACAGCGATGCAGAGAAAGAAATGAAAGCTATCTGGTGTGCGAAAGATAAAAACAAAGCGTTTGATGATGTGATGGCAGGTAAAAGCGTCGCACCAGCCAGTTGCGACGTGGATATTGCCGACCATTACGCACTTGGCGTCCAGCTTGGCGTTAGCGGTACTCCGGCAGTTGTGCTGAGCAATGGCACACTTGTTCCGGGTTACCAGCCGCCGAAAGAGATGAAAGAATTCCTCGACGAACACCAAAAAATGACCAGCGGTAAATAATTCGCGTGAAACAACAGATACAACTTCGTCGCCGTGAAGTCGATGAAACGGCAGACTTGCCCGCTGAATTGCCTCCCTTGCTGCGCCGTTTATACGCCAGCCGGGGAGTACGCAGTGCGCAAGAACTGGAACGCAGTGTTAAAGGTATGCTGCCCTGGCAGCAACTGAGCGGCGTCGAAAAGGCCGTTGAGATCCTTTACAACGCTTTTCGCGAAGGAACGCGGATTATTGTGGTCGGTGATTTCGACGCCGACGGCGCGACCAGCACGGCTCTAAGCGTGCTGGCGATGCGCTCGCTTGGTTGCAGCAATATCGACTACCTGGTACCAAACCGTTTCGAAGACGGTTACGGCTTAAGCCCGGAAGTGGTCGATCAGGCCCATGCCCGTGGCGCGCAGTTAATTGTCACGGTGGATAACGGTATTTCCTCCCATGCGGGGGTTGAGCACGCTCGCTCGTTGGGCATCCCGGTTATTGTTACCGATCACCATTTGCCAGGCGACACATTACCCGCAGCGGAAGCGATCATTAACCCTAACTTGCGCGACTGTAATTTCCCGTCGAAATCACTGGCAGGCGTGGGTGTGGCGTTTTATCTGATGCTGGCGCTGCGCACCTTTTTGCGCGATCAGGGCTGGTTTGATGAGCGTAACATCGCAATTCCTAACCTGGCAGAACTGCTGGATCTGGTCGCGCTGGGGACAGTGGCGGACGTCGTGCCGCTGGACGCTAATAATCGCATTCTGACCTGGCAGGGGATGAGTCGCATCCGAGCCGGAAAGTGCCGTCCGGGGATTAAAGCGCTGCTTGAAGTGGCAAACCGTGATGCACAAAAACTCGCCGCCAGCGATTTAGGTTTTGCGCTGGGGCCACGTCTCAATGCTGCCGGACGACTGGACGATATGTCCGTCGGTGTGGCGCTGTTGTTGTGCGACAACATCGGCGAAGCGCGCGTGCTGGCAAATGAACTCGATGCGCTAAACCAGACGCGAAAAGAGATCGAACAAGGAATGCAAATTGAAGCCCTGACCCTGTGCGAGAAACTGGAGCGCAGCCGTGACACGCTACCCGGCGGGCTGGCAATGTATCACCCCGAATGGCATCAGGGCGTTGTCGGTATTCTGGCTTCGCGCATCAAAGAGCGTTTTCACCGTCCGGTTATCGCGTTTGCGCCAGCAGGTGACGGTACGCTGAAAGGTTCCGGTCGCTCCATTCAGGGGCTGCATATGCGTGATGCGCTGGAGCGATTAGACACACTCTACCCTGGCATGATGCTGAAGTTTGGCGGTCATGCGATGGCGGCGGGTTTGTCGCTGGAAGAGGATAAATTCAAACTCTTTCAACAACGGTTTGGCGAACTGGTTACTGAGTGGCTGGACCCTTCGCTATTGCAAGGCGAAGTGGTATCAGACGGTCCGTTAAGCCCGGCCGAAATGACCATGGAAGTGGCGCAGCTGCTGCGCGATGCTGGCCCGTGGGGGCAGATGTTCCCGGAGCCGCTGTTTGACGGTCATTTCCGTCTGCTGCAACAGCGGCTGGTGGGCGAACGTCATTTGAAGGTGATGGTCGAACCGGTCGGCGGCGGTCCACTGCTGGATGGTATTGCTTTTAATGTCGATACCGCCCTCTGGCCGGATAACGGCGTGCGCGAAGTGCAACTGGCTTATAAGCTCGATATCAACGAGTTTCGCGGCAACCGCAGCCTGCAAATTATCATCGACAATATCTGGCCAATTTAGCGTCATCTTCTCTATAAAAAAGAGCGTGGATTGGGTACAATCCCGCTCTTATCACCGCATTTTGACTAGCTCAATAAAAGAAATCAGACCATGTTTGAAATTAATCCGGTAAATAATCGCATTCAGGACCTCACGGAACGCTCCGACGTTCTTAGGGGGTATCTTTGACTACGACGCCAAGAAAGAGCGTCTGGAAGAAGTAAACGCCGAGCTGGAACAGCCGGATGTCTGGAACGAACCCGAACGCGCACAGGCGCTGGGTAAAGAGCGTTCCTCCCTCGAAGCCGTTGTCGACACCCTCGACCAAATGAAACAGGGGCTGGAAGATGTTTCTGGTCTGCTGGAACTGGCTGTAGAAGCTGACGACGAAGAAACCTTTAACGAAGCCGTTGCTGAACTCGACGCCCTGGAAGAAAAACTGGCGCAGCTTGAGTTCCGCCGTATGTTCTCTGGCGAATATGACAGCGCCGACTGCTACCTCGATATTCAGGCGGGGTCTGGCGGTACGGAAGCACAGGACTGGGCGAGCATGCTTGAGCGTATGTATCTGCGCTGGGCAGAATCGCGTGGTTTCAAAACTGAAATCATCGAAGAGTCGGAAGGTGAAGTGGCGGGTATTAAATCCGTGACGATCAAAATCTCCGGCGATTACGCTTACGGCTGGCTGCGTACAGAAACCGGCGTTCACCGCCTGGTGCGTAAAAGCCCGTTTGACTCCGGCGGTCGTCGCCACACGTCGTTCAGCTCCGCGTTTGTTTATCCGGAAGTTGATGATGATATTGATATCGAAATCAACCCGGCGGATCTGCGCATTGACGTTTATCGCGCGTCCGGCGCGGGCGGTCAGCACGTTAACCGTACCGAATCTGCGGTGCGTATTACCCACATCCCGACCGGGATCGTGACCCAGTGCCAGAACGACCGTTCCCAGCACAAGAACAAAGATCAGGCCATGAAGCAGATGAAAGCGAAGCTTTATGAACTGGAGATGCAGAAGAAAAATGCCGAGAAACAGGCGATGGAAGATAACAAATCCGACATCGGCTGGGGCAGCCAGATTCGTTCTTATGTCCTTGATGACTCCCGCATTAAAGATCTGCGCACCGGGGTAGAAACCCGCAACACGCAGGCCGTGCTGGACGGCAGCCTGGATCAATTTATCGAAGCAAGTTTGAAAGCAGGGTTATGAGGAACCAACATGTCTGAACAACACGCACAGGGCGCTGACGCGGTAGTCGATCTTAACAATGAACTGAAAACGCGTCGTGAGAAGCTGGCGAACCTGCGCGAGCAGGGGATTGCCTTCCCGAACGATTTCCGTCGCGATCATACCTCTGACCAATTGCACGCAGAATTCGACGGCAAAGAGAACGAAGAACTGGAAGCGCTGAACATCGAAGTCGCCGTTGCTGGCCGCATGATGACCCGTCGTATTATGGGTAAAGCGTCTTTCGTTACCCTGCAGGACGTTGGCGGTCGCATTCAGCTGTACGTTGCCCGTGACGATCTCCCGGAAGGCGTTTATAACGAGCAGTTCAAAAAATGGGACCTCGGCGACATCCTCGGCGCGAAAGGTAAGCTGTTCAAAACCAAAACCGGCGAACTGTCTATCCACTGCACCGAGTTGCGTCTGCTGACCAAAGCACTGCGTCCGCTGCCGGATAAATTCCACGGCTTGCAGGATCAGGAAGCGCGCTATCGTCAGCGTTATCTCGATCTCATCTCCAACGATGAATCCCGCAACACCTTTAAAGTGCGCTCGCAGATCCTCTCTGGTATTCGCCAGTTCATGGTGAACCGCGGCTTTATGGAAGTTGAAACGCCGATGATGCAGGTGATCCCTGGCGGTGCCGCTGCGCGTCCGTTTATCACCCACCATAACGCGCTGGATCTCGACATGTACCTGCGTATCGCGCCGGAACTGTACCTCAAGCGTCTGGTGGTTGGTGGCTTCGAGCGTGTATTCGAAATCAACCGTAACTTCCGTAACGAAGGTATTTCCGTACGTCATAACCCAGAGTTCACCATGATGGAACTCTACATGGCTTACGCAGATTACAAAGATCTGATCGAGCTGACCGAATCGCTGTTCCGTACTCTGGCACAGGATATTCTCGGTAAGACGGAAGTGACCTACGGCGACGTGACGCTGGACTTCGGTAAACCGTTCGAAAAACTGACCATGCGTGAAGCGATCAAGAAATATCGCCCGGAAACCGACATGGCGGATCTGGACAACTTCGACTCTGCGAAAGCAATTGCTGAATCTATCGGCATCCACGTTGAGAAGAGCTGGGGTCTGGGCCGTATCGTTACCGAGATCTTCGAAGAAGTGGCAGAAGCACATCTGATTCAGCCGACCTTCATTACTGAATATCCGGCAGAAGTTTCTCCGCTGGCGCGTCGTAACGACGTTAACCCGGAAATCACAGACCGCTTTGAGTTCTTCATTGGTGGTCGTGAAATCGGTAACGGCTTTAGCGAGCTGAATGACGCGGAAGATCAGGCGCAACGCTTCCTGGATCAGGTTGCCGCGAAAGACGCAGGTGACGACGAAGCGATGTTCTACGATGAAGATTACGTCACCGCACTGGAACATGGCTTACCGCCGACAGCAGGTCTGGGAATTGGTATCGACCGTATGGTAATGCTGTTCACCAACAGCCATACCATCCGCGACGTTATTCTGTTCCCGGCGATGCGTCCGGTAAAATAAGCATTACGTTATGCTCACAACCCCGGCAAATGTCGGGGTTTTTTTATTTAAGCTGGGTAAATGCAGATAATCGTTTTCTGGCTTCGCGATTTGTCGCCTGCATCACCATCCACGGACTGAACGCCCACGGCGTGGCATCAATACCGTGTAATACATCTGCTAAATCACACCATTGATAATCCATCACTTCATCATCATTGATCTGTAACGCACTAGTGGTGCGTGCGGCAAATACCGGACACACTTCATTTTCCACAATGCCACTCGGATCGGTGGCGCGGTAGCGAAAGTCAGGATAGATAGATTCAGGAGGCGTAATTTCCACGCCAAGCTCATAACGGCAACGGCGGATCACTGCGTCTTCGTTGCTTTCTCCCAGTTGTGGGTGCCCACAAACCGAGTTAGTCCACACGCCAGGCCATGCTTTTTTGCTCAGTGCGCGGCGGGTAACTAATAATTGTCCTTTGGCATTAAACAGCCAACTGGAGAACGCGAGATGTAAGCGGGTGTCTGCCGTGTGTGCGGCATACTTTTCCAGCGTACCCGTGGGAACTCCCTGTGCATTCAATAAAATGACGTGTTCCGTTTGCATAATTTCTCACATGTAATTCTGATCACTCATCATTATAGATAATTGAAGAGTGAAATGATTAACCAAGTGAGCGTTTATCGACAACCGCCCGTTTTGAGCGGATGCCGACAGGTAAAAACCATTTAAAAAAGTAGCATCATATATTTGAAGCGACTTTCAATGGCCATTGCAACACAGTCAGAAATGACAGGAATAGAGAGAGTAAAAAGCAACAACAGACTGAATATAGCGCGCATTAAAAAATTCATATTATTCTCCATGCTCATTTTTCTTCAGCTTGCGCATCAGAAGCCACATACGTACTGTCCTGACTTTTAAATCTTTATCAGAGACGGATTCCTTCACCAGGTCAGCATGATGCTGATAGCCATTAAAGAAGACGTTCAGCACAACGGCGCTAAGGGTTGCGAGCATAATGCCGCTATGTAGCAGCGGTTGCAGTACGGCCGGTAACTTAGAAAAGAAATCGTGAGAGAGCGTCGGAGTCATGCCAACGCCGAGACTGATCGCCACAATATAGAGGTTGTAACGGTTGGTGGTGTAGTTACAGCGCGACAGAATTCGAATCCCTGTCGCCAGTACCATGCCGAACATCACTAGACCAGCGCCGCCCAGCACAAATTGCGGAATGGAGGCTACCAGCACCGCCATTTTTGGCACCATGCCAAACAGGATTAATATAATTCCCGAAGAAATACACACCCAGCGGCTATGAACGCGCGTCACGCTAACCAGGCCAACGTTTTGAGAAAATGACGTGTGGGGGAAGCTGTTAAACGTGCCGCCTATCATTGTCCCTACGCCATCGACACGCAGCCCGCGAATAATATCGTGCGAAGAGAGTTTACGACCGACTATTTCACCCAGTGCCAGGAACATCCCCATCGACTCGATAAACACGATGATTAACACGGCAGTCATGGTCAGAATGGAAACGGGATCGAAAATCGGCATACCAAACGACATCGGCGTAACAATCGCAAACCATGAAGCATCATGTAGCCCGGATAAATTGACTTCATTCATCATCCACGAAAGTAAAAAGCCAAATACAATCCCCAGTAATACGGCGACGTTGGACATAAATCCTTTCGCATAGCGAGTAATGAGCAAGATAAAAATTAAGACGGCAAAGGAGATACCTAAATAAACGGGATTACCATATTGCGGATTCCCTTTACCTCCGGCGGCCCAGTCAATACCCACCTGAATGATGCTAAGCCCGATAGAAGTAATAACCACACCGGTAACCAGTGGCGGGAATAAAGGCATCAAGCGACCGATAAGTGGCGCTAATAATGTGGTGATAAAACCCGCGGCGATAGTGGCACCAAATATCCCCAGCAGGCCGATATCCGGGTTCATCCCAATGGCTATCATTGGTGTTACAGCAGCAAAGGTCACCGACATAATCACCGGCAGGCGGATCCCCATAAAGCGGCCGATACCGATACATTGCAATAATGTGACGATCCCGCAGCAAAAGAGATCCGAGCTAATGAGCATCGCAATAGCTTCTTTTGAGAGGCCCAGTCGGTCACCAATCATAAGAGGAACAGCGACTGCACCTGCGTACATGACAAGGACGTGTTGCAGACCGAGTATGATCAGCTTTCCTGGTGATAATATGCGGTCAACCTCATCAGTTGGGCGGTCTTGCCCAGAAGATGAGGGAAGTTGGGAATCTATGGCGCTCATCAGTGTTTCTCCTTTCGCCCGCCAGAGTAAAAAGCAACCGTTTACGTTAATGAAACTGTCTAAACACATGCTCGTGGAGTGCCAGTTTTTGCGAGGAAGGGGAGTTAGAGACAGGAATTGCGGAGGCAATCACATAATCGTGGTTAAACCACGAAAATGAGAAGAGAACCTGACAATGGAATTATCTGTAATTTTCTCATATTGATATTTCATTAATCATTCTGGCATGTCGCACTCTCGCATTTAATCGTTTTTATCTGGATAGCGCTCTTTTGATCGGCAATGTTGAAATAATGAAAGCGGCATAGATTGAGGGGCAATAATTTGAACTCAGTCGCAAAATTATAATTAAAACGGTCATGCTACCTAATATATGCCCGTTTATTGCATCGCGAAATTTGAGAAGACATAACTCATTAAATGAAAGGGATGCAAATGAATAAGTTTATTGCTGCTGAAGCTGCGGAATGTATAGGCTGTCATGCTTGTGAAATTGCCTGTGCGGTGGCACACAATCAAGAAAACTGGCCGCTGAGTCACAGTGACTTTCGACCGCGTATCCACGTTGTAGGGAAAGGCCAGGCTGCGAATCCGGTGGCCTGCCATCACTGCAACAATGCCCCTTGCGTT
Source organism: Escherichia sp. XD33 (assembly GCF_019375075.1). Taxonomy (NCBI): domain Bacteria; kingdom Pseudomonadati; phylum Pseudomonadota; class Gammaproteobacteria; order Enterobacterales; family Enterobacteriaceae; genus Escherichia; species Escherichia sp. XD33. Next base: position 35,720 of record NZ_JAENDM010000021.1, on the reverse strand, counting down.
ACGGCTTGTCCGGTTAATGCTCTGACTTTCCAGTCCGATAGCGTACAACTGGACGAGCAAAAATGTATTGGTTGTAAAAGATGCGCAATCGCTTGCCCCTTTGGCGTCGTTGAGATGGTCGATACGATTGCGCAGAAATGCGACCTTTGTAACCAGCGCAGTTCCGGCACGCAAGCCTGTATTGAAGTTTGCCCAACACAGGCGTTACGACTGATGGACGATAAAGGGTTGCAGCAGATAAAGGTGGCCCGCCAGCGCAAAACGGCAGCAGGAAAAGCGTCATCAGACGCTCAGCCATCTCGCAGTGCAGCGTTGCTCCCCGTTAACTCGCGTAAAGGCGCAGATAAAATTTCAGCGAGTGAACGGAAAACCCACTTTGGCGAAATATATTGCGGGCTGGATCCACAACAAGCGACTTATGAGAGTGACCGCTGTGTTTATTGTGCCGAAAAAGCTAACTGCAACTGGCATTGCCCGCTGCATAACGCTATTCCGGATTACATCCGTCTGGTACAGGAAGGAAAGATTATTGAAGCGGCAGAACTTTGCCACCAGACCAGTTCCTTACCAGAAATTTGCGGCAGGGTATGTCCACAGGACCGTCTTTGTGAAGGCGCATGTACTTTGAAAGATCACTCGGGCGCAGTCTCTATCGGTAATCTGGAACGCTACATCACCGATACCGCGCTGGCGATGGGCTGGCGTCCCGATGTCAGCAAAGTTGTTCCCCGTAGCGAAAAAGTGGCGGTGATTGGCGCTGGGCCTGCAGGGTTAGGGTGTGCTGATATTCTGGCGCGCGCAGGAGTTCAGGTCGATGTCTTTGATCGCCATCCAGAAATTGGCGGTATGCTGACTTTTGGCATTCCTCCTTTCAAACTCGATAAAACGGTATTAAGCCAGCGGCGAGAGATATTCACCGCAATGGGAATCGACTTTCATCTTAACTGTGAAATTGGCCGCGATATTACCTTTAGCGATTTAACTTCTGAATATGATGCAGTTTTCATCGGCGTGGGGACTTACGGGATGATGCGAGCAGATCTGCCGCATGAAGATGCGCCCGGTGTCATTCAGGCTCTACCGTTCCTGACTGCCCATACCCGCCAGCTCATGGGATTGCCGGAGTCTGAAGAGTATCCGCTGACGGACGTGGAAGGTAAGCGAGTCGTGGTATTGGGCGGTGGCGATACGACAATGGATTGTTTGCGGACTTCCATCCGCCTCAATGCCGCCAGCGTGACCTGCGCGTATCGTCGTGATGAAGTCAGTATGCCGGGCTCGCGCAAAGAGGTGGTTAATGCGCGCGAGGAAGGTGTCGAGTTTCAGTTCAATGTTCAACCGCAATATATCGCTTGTGACGAAGATGGGCGTTTAACTGCGGTGGGCCTGATTCGTACCGCCATGGGTGAGCCGGGGCCGGATGGTCGCCGTCGTCCTCGTCCGGTAGCGGGTTCAGAGTTTGAATTGCCCGCCGATGTTCTGATTATGGCCTTTGGTTTCCAGGCGCATGCCATGCCGTGGTTGCAGGGCAGCGGAATTAAACTCGATAAATGGGGCCTGATTCAAACCGGTGACGTCGGGTATTTACCTACCCAGACGCATCTGAAAAAAGTCTTTGCTGGTGGTGATGCAGTTCATGGCGCGGATCTGGTTGTCACTGCAATGGCCGCAGGAAGGCAGGCGGCGCGCGATATGTTAACTCTGTTTGATACGAAGGCATCGTGATGAAATCGTTAATTATCGTTAATCCGGCTGACTGTATTGGCTGCCGTACTTGTGAAGTAGCCTGTGTGGTCGCTCACCCTTCAGAACAGGAGTTGAATGCCGATGTCTTTTTACCCCGGCTGAAGGTACAGCGACTGGACAGCATCAGTGCGCCGGTGATGTGCCATCAGTGTGAAAACGCCCCTTGTGTTGGCGCTTGCCCCGTGGGGGCGCTGACGATGGGCGAGCAGGTGGTGCAGACCAATTCTGCCCGTTGTATTGGCTGTCAGAGTTGCGTCAGTGCGTGCCCGTTTGGAATGATCACCATTCAGTCGTTGCCGGGGGATACCCGACAACAAATTGTGAAATGCGATCTCTGTGAACAGCGGGAAGAGGGGCCAGCCTGCGTTGAATCTTGCCCAACACAGGCGCTGCAGTTGCTTACTGAAAGAGAACTCAGGCGAGTCCGCCAGCAGCGTATTGTTGCCAGCGGTGAGAATCCTCTCTGAAAGAAATCTCCGCGCTGAAAGGCGCGGAGAATCTATTAGATTGCCCAACCACCCGCGTAAAATGCGACCAGTGCGGCAGTAATGATCACCGTACCAATATTCAGCTTTTGCCATTCGCGTGCAAAGACGCGGCCTACGACCAGTGTCACAAAGCCCAGCATAATACCGGTAACGATATTACAAGTCAGAACGATGAACACGGCACACACCAGGCCAGCCATAGCGTCAATAAAATCATTGAAATCCAGCTTCGAGACGTTACTTAACATCAGCAAACCTACGTACATCAGAGCGGGTGCAGTGGCGTAACCAGGGATCAAAAATGACAGCGGTGATAAAAACAGAATTAACAGGAATAACGCCCCCACTACGGTTGCGGTTAAACCTGTTTTACCCCCGGCGGCGGTTCCTGCCGCTGATTCGATATAAACCGCTGCGGGCGCTGCGCCCACCAGGCCGGAGAATATTGAACTTACTGAGTCACTGGTCAGGGCTTTGCCGCCGTTGATGATCTGGTTGTCTTTATCCAACAAATTCGCCTGACCGGCGACGGCACGGATGGTGCCAGTAGCGTCGAACACTGCGGTCATCACCAATGCCAGTACACTCGGAAGTACAGTTGGCTGGAGTGCACCCATAATATCGAGGCTGAAAATCAGAGACTTACCATCTTCGCCAGTCAGGCTTGGCATCGCCACCAGACCGTGGTATTTCACCGCTGGGTCAAAGATTAAGCCGATGATCGAAATTGCAATAATCACCAACAAGATCCCGCCGGGTACGCGACACTTCTCCAGGCCGAAGATGACCGCCAGCCCCAGCAAGCTCATCATCACCGGGAAGGAGGTAAACGCACCGAGCGCCACTGGCAAGCCTTCAATCGGGTTTTTGATAACCATACCCACACCGTTAGCAGCAATCAGCAGCAGAAACAGCCCGATACCGATACCTGTACCGTGAGCGATACCCATCGGCAAATTACGTAAGATCCAGGTACGCACACCGGTTACGGAAATGGCGGTGAAGATGACGCCCATCAGAAATACCGCGCCCAGTGCGACAGGAACGCTAATTTGTTGCCCGAGTACCAGACTGAATGCGGTAAACGCCGTCAAGGAAATCGCGCAACCAATCGCCATTGGCAAATTAGCCCATAATCCCATCAGCAACGAGCCGAAGCCCGCGACCAGACAGGTGGCAACAAACACAGCTGCGGGAGGAAAACCTGCTTTGCCCAGCATTCCCGGAACGACGATAACGGAATAAACCATGGCCAGAAAGGTCGTTAAGCCAGCCAGTACTTCCTGACGAACGGTACTGCCACGAGCGGTAATTTTAAAATAATTATCCAGCGCGCCCTGTGGCTTTGGTGCGTCCGGTGTTTGTAGGATGTCTCCAGACATAATGATGTCCTCACGAGGATGTTAAAGTTTTATTATTAGTTGCGTTCGTACACCAGACGACCATCAACGTAGGTGCGGTAGATCGAACGGTCATCGCCCAACGTCATCATCACGAACAATTTGTCGACTAAAGAAACAGAGTTGTCATAGCGCAGCTGCTGTAGCGGAGTGGCGGTGGGTTCCATCACCACGAAATCAGCCTCTTTGCCAGGTAAAAAGTTGCCAATCAAATCGTCAAGGCCCAGAGATTTCGCTCCGCCGAGCGTGGCCAGGTAAAACGCTTCATATGCCGAGAGGCGATAGCCTTGTAATTGCAATACTTTGTAGGCTTCGTTCAGCGTTTGCAGCATGTTGAAAGTGGTTCCGGCACCGATATCCGTTCCCATGCCCACTTTAACTTTCTTCTGCCATGCTTTTTTCAAGTTGAATAAGCCGCTGCCGAGGTAAAGGTTGGAGGTCGGACAGAAAGCAATGCTGGATTTGGTTTCGCTGAGACGATCCCACTCTTTTTCTTCGAGATGGACGCAGTGAGCAAAGACACAGTTTTTACCGGTCAGGCCGTACTGATGGTAAACATCCAGATAACCATCATGGTCAGGATAAAGCGATTTCACCCAGGCAATTTCATCTTTGTTTTCACAGAGATGGGTATGTACCCACGTATCCGGATATTCTTCTTTCAGGCGTTGCGCCATCGCCATCTGTTCAGGAGATGAGGTCGGGGCGAAGCGTGGCGTAATCGCATATAGCAGACGACCATTTTTGTGCCAGCGTTCGATCAGTTCTTTGCTTTGGTGATAGCTGCTTTCGGCAGTGTCGAGCAGATAATCCGGTGCGTTGCGGTCCATCATCACCTTACCGGCAATCATACGCATATTGATATGACTGGCGGCTTCAAACAGCGCATCAACAGATTGCGGATGAACAGTGCCAAACACCAGCGCCGTGGTGGTTCCGTTACGTAAAAGCTGCTTGATGAAGAACGCCGACATTTCGCGGGCGTACTCTAAATCCTCATAACGACGTTCAGTAGGGAAGGTGTGTTTATTCAACCACTCCAGCAATTGCTCACCATAGGCCCCCACCATTTCACTTTGCGGATAATGGATATGTGTATCGACAAAGCCCGGTACTATCAGTTTGCCGCGATAGTCGCGCACGCGAATGGTGTCAGGAATTTGATGCTTTCCGTTTTCCCATTCGCCAAACCATTCCACTTTTCCCTGTTTAATGAGTAATAAACCATCCTCAATAAACCGCAGCGCAGAGGCAATCTCTTCCGGGTTATCGATCGTACGGGTGACATCAATAAAACTGCCTCGTACCGCTTTTAACGTGTGTTCTCCTGACATCATTGACTCCTTTACTGTTAATCCATCTCTTCCGCTGAGGTAATACCAGGCAGAACGTTTTCCTGTCGGTAGCCACCAGGGAGGATAATATTTAATAAAATCGCAGTTAACCCGCCAGCACAAATAGGGTTTTCAACTAATACATAAATAGAGGCTGGCAATATTTTAAAAATTTCGGGATCGTAGGAGACGCCAAGCCCTAAACCTAAAGAAGTGGCGACAATAAGTGTTTCACGGCGCTTTAAACCGTTGGTGATGATGATGCGAATCCCTGCGATGGCAATCATGGAAAACATCAACGTCATTGCGCCTCCCAGAACTGCCGAGGGAATGGTCGTGAAGAAGCCGCCAATCATCGGAAATAAGCCGAGGATAACCAGCATTACCGCGATGGTTCGCCCGACATAACGTGAAGCGACGCCAGTCATCTGAATAACCCCATTATTTTGCGCAAACGTGGTTAATGGTAATGAACCGACAGCGGAGGCGATAACAGAAACCAGACCATCTGCCAGCACGCCGCCTTTCAGCCGGGACTGATACTCTTCCCCCTGAATGGGGCGGCGGGAAACCATTGCCGTGGCGGTGATATCGCCGACTGCTTCCAGCACGCTAAGCAGATAAATCGTGCCAACCACCAGGAACTGATGGAAGCTAAAACTAAAGCCGTATTTGAACGGATGCGGGATGGTGATTAACGGCAAATTGCGCATACTGCTGAAATCCACCATGCCCAGGCATAACGATGCGATATAGCCGACACATAGCCCAATGGCGATCCCTCCCATGCGTAGCAACGGACTGCGACAGCAGTTAAAGCCGATCACCACAATTAAAACCAATAAACCAACGCCGAGATGTTCGTAATTGCCGAACGTACCGCTGCTTTTGGCTGCAAATCCTCCACCAAAATCGATAATGCCGACTTTAATCAGGCTTAAGCCGATCATCAGTACCACAATACCGCTGACGGTAGGCGTAATAACCCGACGTAAATAGGGCAAGATAAATGAAGATCCGACAACCAGAAATGCGCCAACGAAGGAGACGCCGAGAAGCGACGACATGATTAACTCTTCGTGAAAACCGTCGCTTTTCATGCTGCTGCCCAGCGCAATCATGACCGTAACAAATGAAAAATTGACTGACTGAATTGAGAGTAGGCCAGAACCGACGATGCCGTAACGGTTTACTTGTAACCAGGTACCAATACCAGAGGCGATCATCGCCATAGAAACAAGATAGGCAGTTGTTTCAGCGGAAAGCTGTAAGGCCGCACCCACGATTAACGCGGGGGTTACCATCGGAACGAAAATTGCCAACAGATGGGTAATGGCACCAACGAGAGCCTGATGAAAGGGAGGGCGATCCTCCAGTTCAAATATAAGGTCAGAACCTGCATGGTTTATATCAGACATCCCTTCACTCCTTTTAAAGTAAATTTGATCATCTGAATTAGTAAAATAAATTCCCACGAATTTGGGGCGCAGGACGCCTTGAGAACGGCTTATCTCATTTTCGCAGTCACTATTTAGTCATCGTTCAAACAGAGAAACAGGCCGCCGAAGCGGCCATTTATTATTTATATTTTTTCCAGCGCAGTGAGTATTTTCTCCGGTGTGAAATGCCATTCGCGTAACCAGATGCCGCATGCATCGTGAATTGCGGTAGCAATCGCCGGAGCTGCGCCATTTACACCGATTTCCGAGATCGATTTCGCCCCGAACGGGCCGACTTTATCGTCGCTCGGCACCAGCACAGCGCGGAAATCACGCGGAATGTCACCAATTTTCGGTGCGCCGTAACTGCGTAAATCACGCGTTAACGGGTGACCTTCGGCGTCATAAATGATCTCTTCGCTCATACTGTGGCCGATAGCACGCAGGGTGGCACCGTAGATTTGTCCCAACGCTAACTCTGGATTGACCGGTGTACCGCAGTCCAGCAAGGCGTAGAATTTATCCAGGCGGATTTCACCCGTACGCGTGTTGACGGCAACTTCAGCGAAGTTTGCGCCATACGGGAAGGCGAAATCAGGCGTGATATAACTGCCAGTTCCCACCAGTGAACCAAAGCCGGTGCCGGTTTCGCCTTTATGGGCAATATCCCCGAAACTAACTTCGCCTTTCTTGCCGCGCACGACGCCCGGCGTTGCCAGTTGAACATCTGCCACTGGCTCACCCAACATTTGCGCGCCGTGGAACAGAATTTTCTCCCGTAGATTTTCCGCTGCCAAACGCGCCGCGTTACCCGAGAAGCAAGTACCGGACGAGGCATATGCGCCTTTATCAAACAACGCATGATCGGTATCACCGGAGATAACATGCACGTCCTGCGGTGGGCAGTGCAGCACTTCTGCTGCCAGTTTCGTCACTACAGTATCCAGACCAGTACCAATATCCGCACCGCCAGAATGAACGATAAAGGTGCCGTCCGATTCCAGTTTGATCATGCAGTTAGCCTGATCGATATCCGGGATACCCGATTTCTGCATGATAATGGCGACGCCGCGACCGATGTGCCAGTCACCATTTTGCGGTTTCGGTGACGACCATTGGATCATCTCGCGACCCTGACGCAGGATCTCTTCCAGTGCACAGCTGGCGGCGGAAGGAACGGAGGTCGGCGCTTTACCTTCACCGATTGCACCGAGAATTTTCAGCTCTTGCCCTTCGTGTACCCGGTTACGTTCGATAATTTCCAGTTGGTCGATCTGTAACTGTTCAGCCAGTTCCGCTAATGCCATGGTGATAGCGAAGTTACCTTTCGGTGCGCCATAACCCTGATAAGCACCATTTGGGCAAATGTTGCTGTAGTAGGTGGTGACCTGGAAATCGACGTTATCGCACGGATATAACGGCAGCGACAGCGCCGGTCCGTTACACGGTACGGTGAGTGAGTGGTTGCCGTAAGGGCCAGTGTTGGCGCGGAAATCCATCTTCACTGCCGTCAGGCGACCATCTTTTTTCGCTCCCAGTTTGACGGTGACTTTCGCGACGTGACGAGAGGTGTTAGCAATAAACTCTTCTTCACGGGTGTAGCGGAACAGTACCGGACGCCCGGTCACGCAGGTTGCCCAGGCGCACACTTCTTCCAGCAGGATGTCCTGTTTGGAACCAAAACCGCCGCCAACTCGCTCTTTAATGACATGAACTTTATGCTGTTTCATGCCCACGAGGCGCGCGACCTGGCGGCGTAAGTGCCATGGTACCTGGGTGGAGGCGTGGATAACCAGACGATCGCCGTCCATACGAGTAAAGCAGATATGTGTTTCAGTCGGGCACTGCTGCGCTTGCGTTGAGTTATAGGTTCGCTCAATGATCACATCGGCATCGGCAAAGCCTTTGTCCATATCGCCAATATGACCATGAATACTGGCGGCGATATTTTTGCGAGGGCGAGAACCGATCGGGAAGTTGATGATCATATGCTCGCCGCGCTGGGCTGCATGGCTGTTATCGTCTTCCAGAGTATCTGGCGCACCAGCAACATACACCACCGGTTCATCGTGCACGACAGGCGCATCTTCCGCCATTGCTTCGTCGATCGACATTACCGGCTTAAGCACTTCATATTCAACGTCGATGAGCTTCAGTGCTTCGAGCGCAATTTCTTCACTTTCTGCGACGACCGCAGCAACACGATCGCCGACGTGACGCATTTTCTTGCCGAACATACGGCGGTCAAGCGGTGACGGTTCCGGTGCGCTCTGACCACCCGGGGTATAGTAGATATCCGGGCAATTCAGGTGAGTAATAACGTGAACGACGCCCGGTAAGGCTTCAGCTTTGCTGACATCCAGATGAGTAATCAGTGCGTGAGCGTGTGGGCTACGTAACATTTTAATGACGCAGGCGTCAGCCGTTACGCGGTCTTCAACATAGCAGGGTTTCGCCTGCACCATTTTCGCGGCATCAGTTTTAGGATAATGCTTACCAATGACTTCTAGGTCGTCACGGAAAGTCGGAGCGATATCAATGGTGGCCTGCGGATTGTTTTTACGTGCAACCGCCAGTTCAATGACCTGATAGTATTGCTGCCAGCCAGCATCGCGGCTGAACAAACCAGAAAGCGCGTCGTCGATCTCTTCGCGGGTAGGTGCGGCGATGCGATCGAGAAGATCGGTGATAATCAGAGCTGCAGCTGGATCGTTATAACCAGACTGCACCACGCCAACATCAACCATTGCCTGTTGAACCAGACTTAACTCGTTCCATTTGCCCAGAGATTCTGCGGTACGAATATCTGCCTTCTCTAACTGTGCGGCAATAAGCAAGGACGCGTTAACGATATTACCGTTAAAGATTATTGCGTCAGAACCGGCAAACCCGAAACCATCATCACTGTTGCGTACAGAGTGCATTCCCATGTTAAACAACAGCTTTTGCACGTTTTCGCCTGGATTAACGGTTAGCTCCTGAGGCGCGCCATTTAAAGTAAAGTGGATGATCATACGGCTTCCTCCCCAGCCTGTTGGCAGTCGGCATACAGGTCGGCTACCAGAACTCCCGTGATATAGCGTTTATAGGCCACGCTGCCCCGCAAATCTTCCTGCGGGAAAATGGCGTTGGCGACAGCCTGTTCAAGTGCATTGCCTTCCAGATTTTGTTTTTCGACATCATGCAGACGCAGTGCTTTACTGGCGACGCCATCCAGCGCAATTCGCATACCGTCGTGGTCTGTCATTGCAACGGCTGCCGTCACGACGGTTAAACCTGCCTGAGAACGGCTAATTTTGCGGGTCGCACAGGTGCGATACGGATCTTTAATGATAATTTCGGTTAGCAGGCGATCGCATGGGCAGGCCAGGTAGTCCTCGATTGACAGCGTTTCGCCGTTGCCAAAAACCAGTTCAGCATCCAGTGCCAACAGGACGGGAAGCAGCACCGACTCTTCCTGGCGGGCGGCGATTTCACCACCAATGGTCGACTGATTACGAACATGGCGTGAGTAAACAAAACCGAGGGCTTCACGCAGCGCTGCAGGAATAAATCGCGCATCTCGCAGTGGCTGCAAGCGAGACATTGCGCCAATCCGCAGTGCACCGTTATCCCAGTCAACCCAGTCCAGTTCCAGATCCTGTAAGGAAATGGCAATCTTTTTATCGGTACGGGTTGGTGTAGCATTGAGTTTGCTGCCCCCGGCGAACCAGACGGCTTCATCCTGGTAGCGGCGCTTCAGTTCCAGCGCCTGTTCGACAGAGTCGGGCCTGAAAAATTGTTCAATCATCTTCTTTCCTTATTTAACCCTCTTCCCTGCGGGAAGAGGGCATCTGTCATTTATGCCAGCGCATCCATCCGACGCCACATACTGGCAGCGGCTTTTCTGGCTTGTGCATAAATGGAATCGCAATCGAAGTTAAACTGACGGTCTTCATAGACCATCACACCATTGACCATCACGCTGTGAACGCTGCCTGAGCCCATACCGAAAGCGATATGCCCGGCGATATTGTCTGCCAGCAGCGGCGTCGGCGAGTTGTAATCGCAAATGGTTAAATCAGCTTTGTAACCGGCTTCCAGAAGCCCAAATTTCGCGCCAAAGTTGCGGCTCATCAGTTCGTTACCGTTAGTCAGGGCTTTGGCAAAACTGTCAGGCCACAGCGGACCACCCGCATCGCGATGTTTAAAGAAGGCAAATTTCATCTCTTCAAACATGTCCGAACCAATGCCGTCCGTTCCCAACGCCAGATTGCGGATGTCGCTAAGGTGATGGTTGTAGCCGACATGGTTGTTCATGTTTGAACGGGCGTTATGCACCAGGAACGCATCGCGCTGATTGAGTAGGGTGATGTCATCTTTCGACAAGTACAGCCCATGAGCGACCAGCGTTTTGCTGTCGATGAGATCGAATTGCGCCAGTCGTGCCAGCAGGTCTTTGCCGTACCAGTGGTGACTGTAGGAAACGTCGTAAAGGTCTTCCGCAGCGTGAATATGCAAACCACGGCCTGTGGCTTTCACGGCTTCACGCAGCATCTCCAGACCGGCATCCGGCACGGTAAACGGCGCGTGAGCACCGATATGTGCTTCCACCAGATACGGCTCGCTTGTCGCTTTCTTCGCCTCATCAATCAAACGGGCGAAACGGATGTTTTCTTCTACACCTTCCTGCAACTCTTTGATGCCGTTGTTACGGTCAGTAGTTTCAAAACAGGTCATCGCGCGCAGGCCAACTTTTAAAAATGCGTCGCGCAATGTGGAGAGCGACCCGCCGATATACGCCGGAGAGGCATGGTGATCGATAACCGATGTACATCCGCTCTTAATCGCTTCCAGGGAACAAATCAGTCCGCTGTAATAGAGCGACTCTTCATCAAGGGCGCGATCGAGCCGCCACCAGAGATTTTTCAGCGTTGAGATGAAATCCGGGCAAGGGGCGATGTTTGCCATAATTCCGCGGGAAAGCCCCGAGTAAAAATGGTTGTGCGAGCAGACAATCCCTGGCATCACAATCCGGCCATGCATCTCTTTGAAGCTGGCGTCGGGGTAGCGTTGCGTCAGGGCATCGCCGATAGCGACAATCACATCGTTTTCGATGGCGATATCAACGCCTTCCTGCACTTTTGCCGGGTGTAGCTGTACCGCAGTGACATTCTTCAGAATCAACATGATTACACCTCCACGCGGCCCAGCAGATAATGATGATGCTGGTGGACATGGCTGATGATGCGGCACATATCGTTCAGCTCCGGTGGTACGTTGTTAAACTGACCTTTGCTGTCGATGTTTAACACCCAGCTTTGGTTATTCAGACGTACTCGTACCCGGCAATCTTCCACAAGGAAGCCTGGGTTGCTGCTGTTATCAAAGTCTTGCGCCAGGCTGAAGACGGTGATTTTGTCTTTGTACGGTTTACCGTTCCACGGACAGAACTGAGCGCAGTTGCCGCATTCGTTACAGTAAGCGTCGAGGTGCAGCGTCTGGAAACGGTTCTGGAAGCCTGGGACCGCAATGGAGACGTTGGCGCGGTTCGGGCAGACATCCACACACTTGCTGCAAACGTAGTTACATTCGAGGCAGCGAGCGGCTTCCTGGGCGACAAACGCGTCACGATCGTCACTGTTCACCAGCGTGATAGAGATATCGCCTTTACGTTGATAGATTTCCGCTGGATTGACGTTGTTCCAGTATTTATCGTTCTGGTGGGAACGGATATTTTCCCGACTAAGGATGGCATCGGTCGCCCGACGCGCGGTTCCGACAGCAGCGACAATGGAGGATGGTCCGCGCTGTACGTCGCCGATCATAAAGACGTCAGTCAGACGAGTTTCGCCATTATGGTCGACGTCTGGCCAGCCGTTTTTGTCCAGCGGCACGCCCATCGCATTCAGGGCTTCAGTATCCTGCTGTTCACCAATGGCGGTGATCAGGCTGTCTACAAGCAGTGTTACTGTTTCATTGGTTTCAACCGGACGACGACGACCTTTCTCATCCGGTTCGCCAAGCGACATAACGCGCAAGGTTAAGGTGCCATCAGCATCGAAACGTTCCGGATTATTCAGGAAACGGAACTCTACGCCGTCGTGCAACGCTTCTTCATACTCTTCGCGCCATGCGGGCATCTCTTGTAGTGAACGACGGTAAACGATCGTTGCTTTTTCTACGCCTGGAACGCGTAACGCCGCACGAGCGCAGTCCATTGCGGTGTTACCCGCCCCGACAACGACCACATGTTTGCCCAGCTTGAGCGCTGTACCCTTGTTGTATTCACGCAGGAAGGGGAGTGATTTCCAGACATTTTGGTTGTCGCCCGCCAGTTTCACACCGCTATTTTTATCAGTGCCGGTGGCAATCAGAACATAGTGGAAGCCCTGATTTTTTAACTGCTCAATGGTTAAATCGGGTGAGCAGCCATACTCAAATTTCACGCCGTGAGCGGCAACAAAATCGATATCGTGCTGAATTAACTCTGCAGGAATACGGAACTGAGGAATGATATTTTTCACCACGCCGCCCGCATTGGCTTCGCGTTCAAACAGCGTAACCGGATGGCCCGCTCTGGCAAGGAAGTAACCTGCTGCCAGACCCGCCGGACCTGCACCAATCACGGCAACCGGATGGCGTGAACCAGAACCGGCTGGTTTGTGCCAGCGTTGCTTATATTCATCCCAACCTTTTTCCAGCGCGACTTTTTTCAGTTCGCGGATATTCAGCGCACTGTCGTAATCCAGGCGGGTACAGTTGTATTGGCACTGGTGATCGCAAATATGACCGGTAATGGCGGGCAGAGCGTTGCGTTGGTAGATGAGTTCCAGCGCGTCGGCATAGCGGTGTTCGCCAAGCAGACGGATGTATTCCGGAATATCTTGCTTGATAGCGCAGGCAGTAACACAGGGGGCAACGTAGCAGTCGGTCAGCGGCAGGTCTTCTGCCACTTCAATACGCTCTTCTGGCTTCCAGTGTTTCTGGGTGTATTCCATGGTTAACGCATCTGCTGCCAGTCTGTTCAGTCGTTCGACGTCAACATGGTCAAGTCCCCAGGCGTCGGAGCCTTCCAGCTCGCGCATGCAGGCACTTAAGCGCAGATAGCCGCCAGGTTTCAGCAGGTCGGTTGCCATAGTAATAGGGCGAATACCTGTATCAAAAATATCGCGGATAGTCAGCTGACTGGCACCACCGGAATAAGAAATGGGCAGTTTGCCGTCAAAGGCGCGAGAGAGAACTGCTGCAACATTGATGGAGAGCGGGAACAGCGCACGGCCTGACATATACATCTCTTCACCAGGCAGTGCGCCTTTATTGTTGATGGTGCCGAGAGTGTTAGTCAGTTTTACGCCAAAGCCGAGTGATTTTTCTTTTGCCAGTGCCATCAGGCGTTCCAGCATTTCCAGCGCTTGCGTCAGCTTGAGGTCGTGATCAAATGACTCTTCTTTTAAGCCTATGTAACCGAAACCGCAGATATCGAGGATCTCACGAACACGCGCGTATCCCAGTAAGGTCGGGTTAAGTTTCACAAAGGTGTTGAGCCCTTTTTCTTCCAGCATGTAGCGGCAAATGGCTTCGATTTCATGCGGAGGACAGCCGTGCATGGTGGAGAGGGTGACGCCATGCACCATACTGGTGGGGATGCGAGCGGGTAAGGCTTGCAAGCTTTCGCGTTTTTCCTGCAATCCGTGGCGAGCTAAAAATGCGTCATCCTGGAGTAATTTATTCAGCGTATCGCGATATTGCGCGAATTTCGGATGGTCAGATGCGTCCATCATATTGTCGATGAACTGTTGCATTGGCGGTTGCTTAATACCTTCGAGGTTGTAACCGACGCTCATATTAAAGATGAACGATTTACCGGAATCAGAAGGTTGGAACATCGCTTCGAGAAGGTGCAGGGCAAACCAGGCTTTGAGGTATTCATCCCAGGCTTTAAGCAGGGTAAATTCGGTAGACCATTCGGTGTTAAAGCACTCGTCTTCGGCATCAATACAGGGCTTTTCCAGCTCCAGGCGGTCAAGAATTTGGACGGTTTTTAGTTCGATGAAACGTCCGCCAGTCAGCCAGGAAGTGACAATATTTTGCGCGAGCTGCGTGTGCGGGCCAGCGGCAGGGCCGACGGGAGTGGCACAGGTTTCACCGAAGACGCTAACAGTTTTACCTTTTACAGGTGAGTAAAACTGTTGCTCGGGAATACCAAAGATTGAGCGTTGTTGTTGGTATTCATCAAATATGCGCGTCAAAAGTTCCTCAAACGGAATGGGACGCATAATATCCCCCATAACCCTCTCCTTAGCTTATACAGATATCATTGAGTGACCGGTGTTGAGAAATCCGGTGGTTTAGGGGGATAGAGCAACAATCGCACCACTCTTGCCAGGTTTGGCGGGAAATATAAAAAAATGTGAGGCGGCTCGAAACTTAAGGGCTTTTTGTGAATGAACTCACAGGTGCTAAATGAGAATTAAAATCACTCCTGAAAATTATTATTGCCAGCCCATTTATCAATTTTTCTCTTTTCTCAAAATCAGTGATTCCTTATCATTATGATAATGAGTGCCGGAAGGATTAAATATTTGAACGCAATCGTTTAACTACGTTTTCTAAATTTCAGTATACCTTTCCTTCGCTGTAATAAAGTCGTCCGGAGTATCAATATCTAAAATTATTTCTGCATTTTCTATTTCGACGGAATAATGATCTCCCATAAGGAGTGCCTGACGCATATTGGTGACATTGGGTCGTTGGATTGCCTGCATCAGGCATGGTTTTGACACTAAAATCGGATGGCCGGGGATGCCATTATGGAGTGGCAGTATTGCGCCATCATTTCGTAACGACCAGATTTTTCTAAAAATATCGATGGTGAGGGTTGGCATGTCACCGTGGGTGAGAAAACAATGTTCTGTTTGCACTGCGGGTACTGCGGCCTTGACGGATGTTAGTAAACCCTGCGCATAATCTGGGTTGTGAATAATAGTGATATTGCTCTGGTTCGCATAACGTTCGTGCAGTTCATTACCACGATAGCCGGTGACTAAAATAATTCGGCTACAAAACTGCAACGCATTTTTGATACTTGTATCAAGAATTGTTCCCTGTTCCCAGGGTAACATCATTTTCCATTGCCCCATTCTTGATGATAATCCGGCAGCGGTAATTATACAGTCGATGGCTGACATAGTGGTTCCATTATTTATAGGGGCTAATAACGCCTGATAATTGCGTTACTTCCTGATGGATTAAGTTGGGGATAATTTATCCCAGAGAGGTCATAAAGACTCGTGAAAAGTATAGTTGACCCATCGGCATTAGTCATTGATTTAGGTGCGCAGAAACGTCCCACTGTGATTTCTGTTGTTGGTGCTGGGGGGAAAACCAGCTTGCTTTTTTGGCTGGCAGAACTGCTCCAGGCTAGCGGCAGGCGTGTGTTAATCACGACGACGACACATATGTTTATGCCAACGTCTCACTGGCCCGTGGTTTTCTGTCGTGATCCCGCCATGCTTCCTCATGCGTCTCTTACATCCCCCATTTCATTTTGTTTTCACAGCTGGAAAGCGAACCAGGGAAAAGTGCAGGGATTTACGCCAGAAGCGATTGATGCACTGGTGCAACGACCAGAGTGTGACGTAATTCTCATTGAAGCAGATGGCTCGCGTGGAATGCCGTTAAAAGCGCCTGATGAGCACGAACCTTGCATACCCAAAAGCAGTTGCTGCGTGATTGCTGTGATGGGAGGACATACTTTGGGCGCGAAAGTGAGCACAGAAAATGTCCATCGCTGGTCGCAGTTTGCTGATATTACCGGGTTAACACCTGATGCAACCTTGCAACTGAGCGATCTCGTTGCGCTGGTTCGCCACCCTCAGGGGGCGTTTAAAAACGTACCGCAAGGTTGTCGGCGAGTCTGGTTCATTAACCGTTTTTCTCAATGTGAGAATGCGATTGCACAAAGCGAGCTCCTTCAACCGCTGCAACAACACGACGTAGAGGCAATCTGGCTGGGCGATATACAAGAACATCCTGCAATCGCGCGCAGATTTGTGAATTAGCGGCCCGGGTATTCCGGGTTACTGAAAGGATATCCATTGAGGTTGGTATGAATATTTTCACAGAGGCTGCAAAACTCGAAGAGCAAAATTGTCCGTTTGCTATGGCGCAAATTGTTGATAGCCGAGGCTCGACTCCCCGCCATTCTGCACAAATGTTAGTGCGCGCCGATGGTTCTATCGTCGGTACAATTGGTGGCGGAATGGTTGAGCGGAAGGTGATTGAAGAGTCGCTTCAGGCATTGCAGGAACGTAAGCCGCGATTATTCCATGGACGTATGGCTCGTAACGGTGCGGATGCTGTCGGGTCAGATTGTGGAGGTGCAATGTCAGTATTTATCAGCGTCCATGGTATGCGTCCACGTCTGGTGTTGATTGGCGCGGGGCATGTCAACCGGGCGATAGCCCAGAGTGCGGCGCTATTAGGATTTGATATTGCCGTTGCTGATATTTATCGCGAAAGCCTCAATCCTGAACTATTCCCACCATCAACCACGCTTCTCCATGCTGAGTCGTTTGGTGCGGCAGTGGAAGCACTGGATATTCGCCCTGATAATTTTGTCCTGATTGCCACGAATAATCAGGATCGTGAAGCCCTCGACAAACTCATTGAACAGCCCATTGCATGGTTGGGGTTGCTGGCAAGTCGTCGCAAGGTTCAGCTTTTCCTGCGTCAATTGCGTGAGAAAGGCGTGGCTGAAGAACATATTGCCCGTTTACATGCGCCCGTTGGTTACAACATAGGTGCGGAAACGCCGCAGGAGATCGCCATCAGCGTGCTGGCAGAAATATTACAGGTGAAAAATAACGCGCCGGGTGGGCTGATGATGAAACCTTCTCATCCTTCCGGACACCAGCTGGTGGTGATTCGCGGTGCGGGAGATATCGCCAGTGGTGTGGCGCTACGTCTGTATCATGCGGGTTTTAAAGTGATCATGCTGGAAGTGGAAAAACCGACAGTGATTCGTTGTACCGTGGCGTTTGCCCAGGCCGTGTTCGATGGCGAAATGACGGTCGAAGGCGTCACTGCTCGCCTGGCAACCAGCTCTGCGGAAGCGATGAAACTTACCGAACGCGGATTCATTCCTGTGATGGTAGATCCCGCCTGTTCATTGCTTGATGAACTGAAACCGCTTTGCGTGGTGGACGCTATTCTGGCGAAACAGAATTTGGGAACGCGGGCAGATATGGCACCAGTAACAATCGCGCTTGGGCCGGGCTTTACTGCTGGGAAGGATTGTCATGCGGTAATTGAAACAAATCGCGGGCACTGGCTCGGTCAGGTGATTTACTCTGGTTGTGCGCAGGAGAATACCGGTGTTCCTGGCAATATTATGGGGCATACCACCCGACGGGTGATCCGTGCTCCTGCTGCAGGCATTATGCGATCCAACGTGAAATTAGGCGATCTGGTGAAAGAGGGCGATGTGATTGCCTGGATTGGTGAGCATGAAATTAAAGCACCGTTGACGGGGATGGTGCGTGGCTTGTTGAACGACGGCCTGGCAGTGGTTGGTGGTTTTAAAATTGGTGATATCGATCCTCGTGGTGAAACCGCTGATTTCACCAGCGTTTCTGATAAAGCCCGGGCGATTGGCGGCGGCGTACTTGAGGCGTTAATGATGTTGATGCATCAGGGCGTGAAAGCGACAAAAGAAGTGCTGGAAGTGGCTTAAATGAAAATGGCCGGATGGTATTACCCACCCGGCCTTTAAATTACTGACAAATCACCGTTCCTGTTTTGCCTTCAATCCCTTCTTTCGCTTTGCTCAATACGGTAATCAGTGCTTCACGACCTGCGCGAGAGCGAGCAAACGAGGCGGCAGCTTCCACTTTAGGTAGCATAGAACCTTTCGCAAAATGACCTTCTTCGATAAAGCGTTCAGCATCACTTAATGACAGGCGATCGAGCCACTGTTCATTCTCTTTACCGAAGTTAATGGCCACTTTTTCTACCGCAGTCAGAATGATCAGCATATCGGCATCAATCATTTCTGCTAAACGGGCGCTGGCCCAGTCTTTATCGATAACCGCGCTGGCACCACGCAGATGGTTACCTTCACGAATAACAGGGATACCACCACCGCCAACGGTGATCACCACCTGACCTGCATCTACCAGAGCTTTAACCGTTTCTTTTTCAATGATATCAACCGGTTTTGGCGAGGCAACAACACGGCGATAGCCGCGACCAGCATCTTCTTTCAGAGTGTAACCCTGTTTTGTCAGTTGCTCTGCTTCTTGCTCGGTAAAGAACGAACCGATCGGCTTGGTCGGGTTGAGGAATGCCGGATCGTTAGCGTCGACTTCGACCTGAGTAACCAGCGTTGCTACAGGTTTATTAATGCCCCGAGAAAGCAGTTCTTCTCTTAAAGCGTTTTGTAGATCGTAACCAATATAACCCTGGCTTAATGCAACACAGACAGACATCGGCAGCATTGGCGAGTGCGCTTCAGTTTTTGCGGCAGCTTCAAAGGCCTGGTTAATCATGCCCACCTGCGGCCCGTTACCATGAGTGACGATAACTTCATGTCCCTGGGCAATTAAATCAACAATTGCCTGAGAAGTAATTTTTACCGCTTTCATTTGCCCGGCCAGGTCATCGCCCAGCGCATTCCCGCCCAGGGCGAGAACAATTTTCTTACTCATTTTTCCTCACTCATCATTCTTGATTGTGTATAGATCCCTGGCAGTGGTTAGAGCACGGGAGGGACAAACGGTTTGCGTCGCAGGAAACGACCTCGCCCGGCTTTGCCTGTAAAGGAGCCGTCACAGAAAATCGTTTCACCACGGGATAAGGTTCTGACAATCGCGCCCTGACAGGTAAAACCCTCCCATGGCGAGTAGTCGGCGTTGTCGTGGAGATGGCGATGCTGAATTTGTTGGCTCTGACGTGGGTCGATAATCACCACGTCGCCGTCGGAACCGGGCGCTAATAATCCTTTTTGCGGCCACAGGCCAAACAACCTGGCGGGCATTGCGCTGGTTAATTCAACAAAGCGTTCCGGTGTTATACGTCCCGTCATCACGCCACTGGAAAACAGTAACTGCATGCGGTTTTCCACACCGGGTAAGCCATTTGGGCAGCGACTGAAATCGCCTTTAGAAATTTGCAGGCGTTGAGCCATCGAGAAGGTGCAGTGATCGGTTGCCACCACGTCAATCGCACCATCGCTGATGCCACACCACAGTTTGTCCTGCTCGCGTACGTTACGCAGCGGTGGGCTAAGAATGAACTTCATGCCATCTTCTGTATCGTAACTGCGTTCGTCCAACAGGAGATATTGTGGGCAGGTTTCAACCCAGACTGGCTGGTGATTCGCACGGGCAAGACGCAGATAATCCAGACCTAAGCCGTTAGACAGGTGCACGATATAGAGCGGGGCGTTACCGGCAATTTGTGCCAGGTTAATCATGCGGGCGATGGCTTCCGCTTCGCATTCCAGAGGGCGACTCAAGGCATGATAGCGCGGCGCGGTTAACCCTGCGGCGATAAATTCCGCCCGCTTGCTGGCGATAGCCGCATCATTTTCCGGGTGCACGGTGGTCAGCGCGCCGGATTCATGCAAGCGGCGTAATGCCTGCAAAACCTCGTCATCGTTGAGTTTGTATTGATAGGTTAAATAGAGTTTAAAACTGCTCAGTCCTTCCTCGACCATCATCGGGATTTCGTCGAGGATTGCGTGATTAATGTGCTGGATCACACCGTGAAAGCTGTAATCGATGACCGCTTTATGGGCGGCATAACCACGATAAACCTCCAGTTGATGGCGTAACCGACAGCCGTTTGGGCCAAATCCCATATGGTCAATAATGGTTGTTGTACCGCCACACGCAGCTGCGCGGGTACCGGTAAAAAAATCATCACAACTGCGCGCGATGCCGACATCAATATTGAAATGCGTATGGACATCCACGCCGCCAGGGAAAACGTAACAGCCAGTGGCATCAATTTCTTCATACGGGAGCTGCGGCGAAATATTGTTGCCCAACTGGCGAACAATCCCGCTTTCAATCAGCAAATCCTGTTTGGCTTGTCCATCTGCGTTAACGACAGTGCCGTTTTTGATCAATACGCGCATAGCAAACTCCAAAAACCCTCCGGCGAACCGGAGGGGAATAAGTGAAGAGTAATTACTCTGTTGCCAGCCAGCTTAACGGGATTGCAGCGTACATCGCGGCACAGGTCACCAGGTGAGATTTCCAGGTTTTTTCGTTAGGTGCATGCGCTTCAGGTTCTTTACCCGGGCCAAAGCCGATCACCGGAATGCCGTGACGGCCCATGATAGATACGCCGTTAGTTGAGAAGGTCCACTTATCAACAACCGGCGCTTTGCCAAACAGCCCTTCGTAGGCATTCACCAGTGCTTTAACGGTGAAGTGATCTTCTTCCACTTTCCAGGTCGGGAAGTAGCATTCGGTTGGGTAAACCAGGCCAGTCCAGGACGGACGGTCGTAGTTGTACATAGAAACAACCGCGTTAGCTTTCTGTACTGCAGGCAGGGCGCGGATTTCGTCCAGCGCGCCTTCCCAGGTTTCGCCCCAGGTCAGACGACGGTCGATTGAAACTGCGCAGCTGTCTGCTACAGCGCAACGGCTTGGGGATGTGAAGAAGATTTCAGAAACGGTGAGGGTGCCTTTGCCGAGGAATTCGTCATAACCCAGACGTTGGGAGAGTTCTTGTAATTCGCCAAGAATCGGACCCATTTTG
The DNA here is from genome assembly GCF_019375075.1 of Escherichia sp. XD33. Classification (NCBI taxonomy): domain Bacteria; kingdom Pseudomonadati; phylum Pseudomonadota; class Gammaproteobacteria; order Enterobacterales; family Enterobacteriaceae; genus Escherichia; species Escherichia sp. XD33. The sequence continues at coordinate 14,562 of NZ_JAENDM010000021.1, read as the reverse complement.
AAAATGGCGTTATCACCGCGTTCTGGTGCAGAACCGTGGCAGCTAACACCCTGAACATCAATACGAATTTCCATACGACCGCGCTGACCACGGTATACCTGGCAGTCGGTTGGTTCGGTACTGACCACAAATTCCGGGCGAATGCCGGATTGTTCAATAATGTACTGCCAGCACAGACCGTCGCAGTCTTCTTCCTGCACCGTACCGGTAACCAGCAGGGTATATTCATCTTCCAGACCGAGGTCTTTAATGATTTTACCGGCATAAACCATAGAGGCCATGCCACCTTCCTGGTCGGAAGTACCGCGACCACCAATCAGTTCATCAGTTTCCATGCCTTCGTACGGATCGAAGTCCCAGTTTTTGATGTTGCCAATGCCGACGGTATCGATATGAGCGTCCATTGCCACCAGACGCGGGCCGTGGCCGATATAACCGAGAACGTTGCCCATCGGGTCGATTTCAACTTTATCGAAGCCGACTTTTTCCATCTCTTCTTTAATACGATGTACTACGCGTTTCTCGTCGCAGCTTTCACTGGGAATAGCAACCATGTCGCGCAGGAAGCGAGTCATATCCGCCTGGTAATCTTTTGCTTTTTCAAGAATCAGTTTGAATGGAATATTCTTAGCCATTATTTTTCTCCAGATTTTTTACTCCCCGTTTTGCAGGGAGCAGTTCCAATAGGGTGATTAAGGTGCTACAGCGTGTTTGCCTTCCCAGACAACTTCGCGGTAGTGCTTCACGTCGGTGTCGCCTTCAGTGCTGATAACCAGCACCACGGCATCTTTGTTCAGCGCCAGTTTTTCCATCAGGCTTTGACGTTGCGGGTGATAATGAACCGCTGCGAGAACGCCCAAACCGACAGCGCCGGATTCACCGGAGATGATGCGCGGGTCGTTGCCGTACGGATTACCCAGCACGCGCATACCTAATGCGGCAACGCTGTCCTGGCAGGAGATGAATTGGGTGGCGCAGTTACGTAGGATTTCCCAGCCCAGCGGGTTAGGTTCGCCACAGGCCAGGCCTGCCATGATGGTGGCCATATCACCGCCAACGTTGACGATGTCGCCTTTGACGCCGGAGCGATAAATACAGTCAGCTTTGTCAGGTTCAACAATAATGCTGTGCAGATTTTGCGGGCTATAGACGTCGACCAGATAACCCAGCACACCACCGGCCATTGCTCCGACACCGGCTTGCAGCAGAACGTGCGTCGGGGTTACGCCCATTTCACGCATTTGCTCGACGGCTTCATCTGCCAGGGTTGCGTAGCCTTGCATGATCCAGGTTGGGATTTTGGTGTAACCTTCCCATGCCGTGTCCTGTACCACTTCCCAGCCGTGCTGCTGCGCGTGTTGCATGGTCAGGCGAACGGTATCGTCATAGTTCATATCCGTGACGATGCACTCGGCACCGAGGTTCAGAATGGCGTCAACGCGTTCCTGAGCAGAACCTTTCGGCATGTAAATCACCGCATTCTGTCCGAGTTGCTGTGCTGCCCACGCCACACCGCGCCCGTGGTTGCCGTCGGTGGTGGTCGCGAAAGTCATTTTTTCGCCGATGGCATTTTTCAGGTGCTCAAATGACAGCGTTTCGATATCAAGATGATATTTTTCACACAATAATTGAGCGATGGCGTACGCACCGCCAAGCATTTTGAAGGCGTTCAGACCGAATCGTTTTGATTCGTCTTTGACGAGAATTTTCTTCACACCAAAAAGGTTTGCGAGATCGTCCAGCGCACAAAGCGGTGTTGGGCGATAACCAGCTATTTTCTGGTGGAACTGGCGCGCCAGTTTGGCCTGGCTTTGCGAAAAGAGCGGTGATGTTTCGCCGTTGAAAAATTTGTTATCGGCGATATCAATCTTCAATGAGAAAACGGACATATCCTATCCTTTTGGCCTCTGGAAATAGAGGGCCGACCAGCTGATCGGCCCGAGGGGTTATTTCACGCGTTCTTGCGCTTCTTTCAGCAGTTGCTCGAGCAGTGCACCTGGTTTGGCGTATTTACGGGACAGGATCATCGCGGCGATGATATAAGGCTTCCAGCTGGCTTCTTTGTAGGTAGCGATACGGTATTTTTCGAATACGCCTTCAGTCACTTCACCTTCTTTACAGGATACGCCGCTGATATCAGCTGGCAGGCAGTGCATGTACAGGGCTTCGCCATCACGGGTCAGTTCCATCATCTCTTCAGTACAATGCCAGTCTTTGTGTTGCGCGTTCTGTGCCAGACACTGTTTTTCCAGTGCTTTTAAGCCTTCGTGATCGTTCGCACGCAGCAATTCAGTACGCTCTTCCATCACTTTGTAAGGTGCCCATGACTTCGGATAAACGATGTCTGCGTCTTTGAAGGCTTCTTCCATGCTGGTGACCTGACGGAAGCTACCACCGGAGGCTTTAGCATTGTTTTTCGCCACTTCAACCACATCCGGGATCAGGTCGTAGCCTTCCGGATGGGCCAGGGTGACATCCATACCGAAGCGAGTCATCAGACCGATGATGCCTTGTGGTACAGAGAGCGGTTTGCCATAGCTTGGAGAGTAGGCCCAGGTCATGGCGATTTTTTTACCTTTCAGGTTTTCCAGTGAACCAAAGTGTTCACGTAACCACGCGAGGTCAGCCATTGACTGAGTCGGGTGGTCAATATCGCATTGCAGGTTCACTAAAGCCGGACGCTGTGGCAGTACACCCTGCTTGTAACCGTCATCAAGTGCAGCGCCAACTTCACGCATATAGGCGTTGCCTGCGCCCAGATACATATCGTCGCGAATACCAATAGCGTCGGCGCAGAAGGAGATCATATTGGCGGTTTCACGCACGGTTTCGCCGTGAGCGATTTGTGATTTGCCTTCGTCGAGATCTTGTTGTGCAAGGCCGAGCAGGTTAAGCGCGGAAGCATAAGAGAAGCGGGTACGGGTGGAGTTGTCGCGGAATACGGAAATACCTAATCCACTATTAAAGACTTTGGTTGAGATGTTTTCAGCACGCAGTGCTTTTAATGCTGCGGCAACGTCCAGTACTTGTTTCAGTTCATCTGGCGTCTGTTCCCACGTTAACAAAAAATCTTTCTCGTGAAGGTGAGAGGTCAGCGAATTGATATCCTTAATCAGCTCATTAACAGTTTTCATCATAAAGTCCCGGTAGTGGAATGACAGGCAAAGTGGTTTATTTCACTGTGACTTGCCAAAGTGATTGGTGTTTTCACAGCTATACCTGGGACTAACAATAAGTGTGCCAGAATTATCCGCGCGGCTGCAAAAGACTAATTTGACGGATAATGTGTGGGGTTGATCACAAATTGATGCCAGCTTCTGGTTGTTTGTAAAATACGAAAACGTTTGGCTTTTTTTATCGCGTTATTTATTTGCTGCTAAGTATCAGAAATAAGATAAAGGGGCAGGCTATCTCTCTTCAGTTTGATAAACTCACCGCCGTAATTCTCATATTGATATAGAAATGTGATATCTCTTCCATAATTTCATTAGAAAATGATAAAAATCTTATGTTTTTATCAAAGCCAATTTCGCCTGAGTTCATATCATCATGATCTGTGAACCATCAACGTCTTCAATGATCGACTTTTAAGTAAGTCTGGAAGGTAAAGCTATGGAGCTTGCTACTACGCAGTCAGTATTGATGCAAATTCAACCGACAATTCAGCGTTTTGCCAGAATGCTTGCCAGCGTTTTGCAGCTTGAGGTTGAGATCGTTGATGAAAACTTGTGTCGCGTTGCCGGAACGGGCGCGTATGGGAAGTTTCTTGGTCGCCAGTTGAGCGGCAACTCACGCCTGCTCCGCCACGTCCTGGAAACGAAAACTGAAAAAGTTGTGACACAGTCTCGCTTCGATCCCCTTTGCGAAGGTTGCGATAGTAAAGAAAATTGCCGCGAAAAAGCATTTCTGGGTACGCCTGTCATTTTACAGGATCGTTGTGTTGGGGTGATAAGTTTGATTGCCGTTACCCACGAGCAACAAGAGCATATCAGTGATAATTTACGCGAATTTTCTGATTATGTTCGCCATATATCCACCATTTTTGTTTCGAAACTTCTGGAGGATCAGGGGCCAGGAGATAACATCAGTAAAATATTTGCGACCATGATCGATAATATGGATCAGGGCGTATTAGTTGTAGATGATGAAAATCGGGTTCAGTTTGTTAATCAGACTGCCTTAAAAACACTTGGTGTTGTGCAAAATAATATTATTGGGAAACCTATCCGTTTCAGACCATTAACATTTGAGAGTAATTTTACCCATGGACATATGCAGCATATTGTTTCATGGGACGATAAAAGTGAATTAATCATTGGTCAATTGCATAACATTCAGGGCCGACAATTATTTTTAATGGCGTTTCACCAATCGCATACCAGTTTTTCTGTAGCAAATGCACCTGATGAACCGCATATTGAACAATTGGTTGGCGAGTGCCGTGTTATGCGGCAATTAAAACGACTCATTAGCCGTATTGCACCCAGCCCATCCAGCGTTATGGTGGTTGGTGAAAGCGGCACGGGTAAAGAAGTCGTCGCCCGTGCAATCCATAAGTTGAGCGGAAGACGGAATAAACCCTTTATTGCTATCAACTGTGCCGCGATTCCGGAGCAGCTTCTGGAGAGCGAACTGTTCGGTTATGTTAAAGGTGCATTTACTGGCGCTTCTGCCAACGGTAAAACAGGGTTGATTCAGGCGGCGAATACGGGCACGCTGTTTCTCGATGAAATAGGTGATATGCCATTAATGTTGCAGGCTAAATTACTGCGCGCTATTGAGGCACGTGAAATTCTGCCGATTGGTGCCAGTAGCCCAATACAAGTCGACATTCGCATCATTTCTGCAACTAATCAGAATTTGGCCCAGTTCATTGCCGAAGGTAAATTCCGCGAAGATCTCTTCTACCGACTTAATGTTATCCCGATAACTCTGCCACCGCTGCGTGAACGTCAGGAAGATATTGAACTATTGGTGCATTACTTTTTACATCTGCATACCCGTCGTCTGGGATCGGTTTATCCTGGCATTGCTCCCGATGTCGTCGAAATATTGCGTAAGCATCGTTGGCCCGGAAACCTGCGCGAGTTAAGCAATTTGATGGAATATCTGGTTAACGTGGTTCCTTCAGGTGAAGTTATCGACAGCACGCTATTGCCGCCAAATCTGCTGAATAATGGCACAACGGAGCAAAGTGATGTAACAGAGGTCAGTGAGGCGCACCTGTCACTCGATGATGCGGGCGGCACGGCGCTGGAGGAGATGGAAAAGCAAATGATCCGCGAGGCGCTTTCACGTCATAACAGCAAGAAGCAAGTTGCTGATGAACTGGGCATCGGCATTGCTACGCTCTATCGCAAGATTAAGAAATATGAGTTGTTAAACACATAACCTCAGTGAATCCGGCCTGAATTCAGGCCGGATATCCTTTTACTTCGTTTTCTCGCAATCCAGAACTGTATTTACAATCATCTGATACCCCGTGCAGCGACAAAGATTTCCCGCCAGTCCGCGACGAATTTCCGTAATGGTTAATGGCTTCTCGCGTGGTTTCGCCAGCATTGCCGTGGTAGCCATAATCAGGCCAGGCGTACAAAACCCGCACTGCACTGCGCCGGATTTCGCATAAGCCTGCTGAACATGAGAAAGTTTTCCGCCTTTCGCTTCACCTTCCAGCGTGCGGATCTCTTTTCCTTCAGCCCAGGCGGCAAGGTATAAGCAACTGTCTATTGCTGTGCCGTCGACCAACACCGTACAGGCACCACATTCACCCACGCAGCACCCTTGTTTGACACTTAGCAGTCCTTGTTCGCGGAGTAATTCCGAGAGCGGCGTGCCTGGTGCGGCGTGAAGCTGAAAAGGCATCCCGTTAATGGTGCATTCGATGGTAATTGTTTCGCTGTGATTCATTGCAATTTTCCCCCCGCCGCGGCGACGGCTTCGCTAATCACTTTTTTGGTCATCGTCTGGATGAGATGCAGACGAAACTCTTTACTGGCCCGCCATGAAGAACGCGGGGCGACATCTTGCAGGACAGATTCGCTGATAGCTTCCAGCGTTTGCAGGTTTAATGGCGCATTTTGTGCAGTCTGTTCGGCATGTTGGCAGCGAATCGGCGTTGGCGCGGCAACACCAAATGCCAGGCGTAATTCGCTGAAATTGCCGTTATCCAGTCGGCAATGTGCGGCGCAGCCAATCGTTGAAATATCCATTGCGTCGCGCATGGCATATTTAAAATGCGCGCTGCCCGCGTGTTCTTTCGGCTGTGGCGGAAAATGAAAGGCGACGAGGATTTCGTCATGCTCAAGAGACACTTTGCCCGGCCCGGTGTGAAAGCCATTAATCGGGACGAAACGAACACCGCGCGGGGAGTGGATCTCCAGTTTCGCGTCATAAATTAGCGTTGGCGTGGCAGAATCTGCGCTGGTGGCACCGTTGCAAATATTTCCACCGTAGGTAGCGACGTTACGGATCTGCGGTCCAGCAATGGACGTGGCCGCAGCACATAACGCCGGGAGATGACGTTGAGTTATAGGATCTTCTATTAGCTGGGTAAATGTCGTTGCAGAGCCGATACGTAGCGAGCCATCTTCCGCCAGCGTAATTCCCCGCAGCTCCGCCAGATTATGAATATCAACAATATGGCGATAACGGTCATTGTGATGGTGGAGCTGAATCAGTACGTCAGTGCCACCGGCGAGCAGTTTGGCCTGCGGGTTGTCAGCCAGCAGGTTGATGGCATCGGCAAGGGTTGCTGCGCGATGGTAAGAAGCAAAATCAAACATGATGTTATCCTCAAATCAATCCTGCCAGATGGAACTCTTCATATAACCGTTTTGGCGTCAGCGGCAGTGTATTGATTGCAACACCGGTAGCCATCTTCACCGCGTTACGAATAGCAGCGGCAACAGGAATTATTGGTGGCTCACCCAGTGACTTATGTCCGTATGCGGATTGCGGCTCATTGATTTCGACGAACGCGCTTTCCAGTTGTGGCAGATCCGGCATGGTCGGCATTTTGTAATCCAGCAGATTGGGGTTACGGACCACGCCGCTTTTAGCATCGATGATCATCTCTTCAAATAGCGCCCAGCCAATGCCCATTCCCATTCCGCCGTGTACCTGACCTTCTGCCAGCAGTGGATTAAGAATATGCCCTGAATCATGAACGTTGAGGATGCGGTTGATGGTGACTTTGCACAGCGCAATATCGACCGTCAGATCAACAAAGGTACAGCCAAACGCCGGTGGGTTAGTGGTGGTTTTGATGGAGCTTTCAGCAGAGAGCTGCCCGCCGCGTTCAGGGTGGTAGAAAGCGTCCATCGCCAAATCTTTTAACGACATTAACGGCTCTTCCGGTCGTTCAACCAGCACGATATGGCCTTTTATCAGGGTCAGATTCATCGCTGACTGATGTAGCATGACTGCGGCGTGAGCGATGATTTTCTCTTTTAATAATAGTGCCGCACTGCGCAGCGCAGGCGCGGCAACATAGCTCTGGCGTGAGGCAAATGCGCCGGGATCGAACGGCGTAACGTCGGTATCTTGAGTTGAAATAACGCGAACGTCGCTGACCGGAACCCCCACGGTTTCTGCCACCATTTGCGAGAAGACGGTGTCGGCACCCTGACCGATTTCCGTCGCGCCGCTTTGCACGTTGATGGTTCCATCCTGATTCATCAGAAGGCGCGCGCCTGCTATTTCTACGCCGACAGGCCAGGTGTTAGAGGTGTAGCTAAAACAGGCGACGCCAACGCCGCGGCGCAAATTGCCTTGCTGGTTCTGGCATTCTGCACGGCGTTTTTCCCATTCAAAGATTTTCCGGCCTTTTTCAAGACACTCCGGCAACCCTGCGCTGTAAATACGTTTGCCCGTGAGCGGATTAGCATCTCCTTCGCGGGCGGCGTTGCGTAAACGAATTTCAACAGGATCAATACCTAACGCTGTCGCGGCGTCATCAAGCATAGACTCAACGGCAAATACGACTTGTGGCGCGCCATAACCACGCATCGCACCAGCCGAGGGGAGGTTGGTATAGCAGGTCTTTGAACTGTAAGCGTAGGCACAACGAGGATAAAGGTAAGCGACTTTATTCCCCCCCGCAGAAGCGATGGAGTGCCCGTGAGATGCATAAGCGCCGGTGTTAGACAGAACATCCAGACTATAACCTTTCAATGTTCCGTCGCGGTTCACGCCCATTTGCCCGTCAATGGTAAAAGCGTGGCGGGTACGGGTTGCGAGGAAACACTCTTCACGGCTAAGGGAAACTTTCACCGGAATGCCGCCAAGCTTGCTGGTCAGGAATGCCGCCATTGGCTCTTCCAGTACATCCTGTTTATTACCAAAACCGCCACCGACAAATGGTTTGATGACTCGTACGCATGACCAGGGAATATCCAGCGCCTGACCAACCACGCGGCGAACAATGTGCGGGATCTGGGTGCTGGAAACGATGGCAATTTGCGAGTCATCCTCCATCCACGCCAGCGATGTTACGCTTTCCATGTGACAATGTTGAATAACGGGGGTCTGATAGTGCCCCTGTACCTGGTAGTCGGCGGCATCGATTGTTTGTTGGACATTACCCGTCGACATCGTGCTTTGTTTCAGTAAATTGCCACCGTTATGGATTGGTGCAGCGTCTTCTGCCAGCGCCGCTTCTGGCGTGGTGATAACGGGTAATTCTTGCCACTCAATGCTGACCAATTGCGCCGCTTTTTCTGCCGTGAGTTCATCGCGGGCCACGACGATGGCAACGGCGTCACCATGATGACGAACATGGCGAGTTAGCAGTGCGCGATCGGCGGTATCGCGCTTGTTTTCGTCAAGTGTCCAGGCATGCCCAGCTGTAGCGAATGGAATATCAGGCACATCTTCCCAGGTAAAAATCGCCAGTACGCCCGGCAAACTTCTGGCTTGTTCATCATTAATACTTACGGCATAACCATGTGCGATAGGGCTACGTACATATTTCGCATAACACATGCCCGCCATAACATAATCGTCAGTATATCGTGCCCGCCCGGTGACCTTAGCAATGGCATCGACGCGCATGCATGATTCACCCGTAGCGGTTGCTTCCCGCGCTTCCATAGAAATCCCCTCGATTTGAACATTTGGTTCTTATGGCAAAGATTTAGTCTAAGCAGGCAAGATTTACGCCAGAAACGACGATAAGCGTTAGGGGAGGTAGGAAGTGTGATGACGTTAAAAAAACACAGATATGATACGAAACAGGACTCTGAATAGGGGCAGTGATACGTATCAATATGAGTGGCGATAAAATCAATGTGATAAATTGGGATTATTACGCATCAGGATGGGAAATAGGGTAAAAAGTCAGGAAGTTCGATACCTCTACAGCGAATATTTTGCTGATGATACTTCCCTTTGCCAAATGAAATTAACCTCTTTCTCTATTACCACGTTTTTCCAGAAGCAAGAGATTGGGTATCAAGAGGCTGGCTGCTATGATAAGGCGTCTTGTTTTTTAAGCGAGGAAAGATTTTGAGTGCGGGACGCCTGAATAAAAAATCTCTGGGTATCGTGATGTTGTTATCGGTTGGACTGCTTTTGGCGGGCTGTTCGGGTAGCAAATCATCCGATACAGGAACGTATTCCGGCTCCGTTTACACCGTGAAACGGGGGGATACGCTATATCGTATTTCGCGCACCACGGGAACCAGCGTAAAAGAACTGGCGCGACTGAACGGCATTTCCCCCCCTTACACCATTGAAGTTGGTCAGAAACTAAAACTGGGTGGGGCGAAAAGTAGCAGTATTACACGTAAATCAACCGCCAAATCAACGACCAAAACCGCATCGGTTACACCGTCATCAGCGGTACCGAAATCATCCTGGCCGCCAGTAGGGCAACGTTGTTGGTTATGGCCAACGACAGGGAAAGTTATCATGCCGTATTCGACAGCAGATGGCGGCAATAAAGGGATTGATATCTCAGCTCCACGGGGTACACCTATTTACGCCGCGGGTGCAGGAAAGGTGGTGTATGTGGGCAACCAGCTGCGTGGCTACGGTAATCTCATCATGATTAAACACAGTGAAGATTACATTACGGCTTACGCCCATAATGACACGATGCTGGTAAATAATGGGCAAAGCGTGAAGGCTGGGCAAAAAATCGCCACTATGGGGAGCACGGATGCGGCATCTGTTCGCCTGCATTTCCAGATTCGTTACCGTGCAACGGCAATTGATCCGCTACGTTACTTGCCGCCGCAGGGCAGCAAGCCAAAATGCTGATGGCGAATTAATCAGCAGTCAGCAGCGCGGCACTTGCTAAGGAGAGCGTAAGGTTTATAATGCCTTACGCATCTCGAAGCGGGCGTAGTTCAATGGTAGAACGAGAGCTTCCCAAGCTCTATACGAGGGTTCGATTCCCTTCGCCCGCTCCAATTTATCTTCACCTCATCAATCTGCCATTTTTGCTGTATCTGATTTTCTATATTATCTTAATTCAATCGCTTCAGACTTTTCGCAATCGCCGTAATATTTCCCCATTTTGTTGTAAATAAAAAGCGTTTACGCAATGCAATCCTTTTGTAACAACCCAGGTAAAACACCTTATTTTCAAGTTGTTAAATAAGTGGTTATCTACGCTTTTAACAAACGATTGATGGAATATTTTATGAAAGGGAAATCTGCATTAACTCTTCTGCTCGCTGGTATATTTTCGTGCGGCACATGCCAGGCGACAGGGGCAGAAGTGACGAGTGAATCTGTATTTAACATTCTTAATTCCACGGGGGCAGCAACAGATAAAAGTTATTTATCGTTAAATCCAGATAAGTACCCTAATTATCGTCTTCTGATTCACTCAGCCAAATTAAAAAATGAAATAAAGAGCCACTATACCAAAGACGAAATTCAAGGGTTGTTAACATTAACAGAAAACACACGAAAGTTAACGTTGACGGAGAAACCCTGGGGAACATTTATTCTTGCTTCTACTTTCGAAGATGACAAAACAGCGGCAGAAACCCACTATGATGCTGTCTGGCTGAGGGATAGTTTATGGGGCTATATGGCATTAGTATCAGATCAGGGAAATAGTGTAGCCGCAAAAAAGGTTCTGCTCACCCTGTGGGATTATATGTCTACGCCCGACCAGATTAAGCGGATGCAGGACGTCATTAGCAACCCCAAACGACTGGATGGAGTTCCCGGGCAAATGAATGCTGTGCATATCCGATTTGACAGCAACTCCCCCGTGATGGCAGATGTGCAGGAAGAAGGCAAGCCGCAGCTGTGGAACCATAAACAAAATGATGCGTTAGGTCTTTATCTTGATCTCCTTATACAAGCAATCGACACTGGTACAATTAACGCTGAAGATTGGCAAAAAGGTGACCGATTAAAATCGGTTGCGCTGCTGATTGCTTATCTGGATAAAGCCAATTTCTATGTTATGGAAGATTCCGGAGCATGGGAAGAAGATGCCCGATTAAACACATCTTCCGTTGCACTGGTGACCTCTGGACTGGAACGTTTGTCGAACTTACTCTCGAAGAAAGACTCTGTCTTTGTCTCTGATTTACTACGCGAAGCTAAAGCCAATGAACTGGATGAACCTCTTTCAACAACGAGGTTGAACCACCTCATAGATAAAGGTTATGAAAGAATAACGTTACAGCTTGATTTAGGGGGAGAATCCCCAGGTTATCTGGAAAAAGATAAACATTACAGAGAAGCCGATGCGGCTTTACTTAATGTTATTTATCCTGCAAATCTTGCAAAGATAAACACCAGAAGAAAAGAGCAGGTTCTAAAAATAGTTAAAAAACTAGCAGGTCCGTATGGTATAAAAAGATACGAGAAGGATAATTATCAGTCGGCAAATTTTTGGTTCAATGATATTAAAACCGATACCGATCAAAATTCACATGTGAAAAGAGAAAAGAGCTTCATTCCATCAACAGAAGCAGAATGGTTTTTTGACTCATGGTATGCAAAATCAGCAGCAATTGTTTATAAAGAATCAAGAAAAGAAGAGTATTTGAATGACTCAGTGCAATTTATGAATAGATCATTGGCCCAAATAACAGGCGAGAATATGATTGGTGCAAATGGCAGGAGCGTACCAGAAATGGCACTTCCCGAAAGCTATAACTATATCCACAAGTCGGGAACTTTGCATGAAGCGCCAAGCCCTATCATTCCGCTAAATTGGTCGAAAGCTTCAATGACTCTCATGTTGAAAGAGATGTCCAATCTTATCAATGATGAGGGAATTAAATAGTTTTCATAATGAGTTACAGCACAACGTTGGGTATTGACTGAGCAAGATGAACGACAAGGACAACGACATCAGCCTTATGAGGAGCAAGAAAATGAAAGCAAATTCGAAAACGATCAGAAGGATGAAAGTTAATGTTCGGTCTGAGGAAAGTAAATCGAAACACTCATACGTTTGAAACCACTTTTCAAAATTGGAAAGAAAATGGCGAAGATGTTGCATTATTAATGCCCGAATTTAGTGCTAAATGGCTACCGATAGCAGAAGAGAGTGGCAGCTGGTCTGGATGGGTATTGCTTGGAGAAATATTTCCCTTAATTTCATCTGAGCTCGCTGGGATGGCTTTAATGCCAGAAACGGAAAGGTTAATAGGGGAATGGCTCAGTTTATCCAGTTCCCCGTTAAATCTAAAGCATCCTGAACTAAAATATAATCGTTTGCGCGTAGGTAAAGTATTTGATGGAGTATTGAGCCCTGCTCAACCACTAATAAGAATATGGACAGGGGAATTGAATCTTTGGTTAGATAAAGTCACAGTCTGCCAATACGGAAACGCTCCAGCGTTAGACAAAAAATCGTTATATTGCTCCATTCATTTTGTAATTGGATTTAGTAAAACATGTTACAGAAGTCTTGTTGATATTGAAGTTGGTGATGTTTTATTAATCTCAAATAATTTGGCTTATGCGGTTATTTATAATACAAAAATTTTTGATTTAATTTATCCGGAGGAGTTAAAAATGGCTGATCATTTTGAGTACGAGGAAGATTTTGAAACAGATGATTTTGATATCAAAAAAAACGAGAGTGAGATTTATGATGAAAATGACGATCAGATGATTAATAGTTTTGAAGACTTGCCTGTAAAAATTGAGTTTGTTCTTGGTAAGAAAATAATGAATCTATATGAAATAGACGAACTCTGTGCAAAAAGAATAATATCTCTGCTTTCTGAATCTGAGAAAAATATAGAAATACGTGTAAATGGCGCGCTAACTGGCTATGGAGAACTTGTTGAAGTGGATGATAAATTGGGCGTAGAGATTCATTCTTGGTTATCAGGGCATAATAATGTCAAATAGCATTTCGCTGATAGCTATACTATCATTATTTACACTATTGCCGTTTATAATAGCATCCGGGACATATTTTATTAAATTCTCGATTGTTTTTGTTATTGTCCGAAACGCGCTGGGGCTTCAGCAAGTGCCATCAAATATGACACTTAATGGGGTTGCTTTGCTATTGTCAATGTTTGTAATGATGCCGGTTGGGAAGGAAATATATTATAACAGTCAGAATGAGAATCTTTCATTCAATAATGTAGCGTCGGTTGTTAATTTTGTTGAGACAGGCATGAGTGGTTATAAATCATATTTGATAAAATATTCCGAACCGGAGTTGGTTAACTTTTTTGAAAAGATTCAGAAGGTGAATAGCTCTGAAGACAATGAAGAGATATTCGATGATGATAATATTTCAATTTTCTCGTTACTCCCGGCATATGCGTTGAGTGAGATAAAAAGTGCATTTATTATAGGTTTTTATATCTATTTACCCTTTGTTGTAGTGGATCTGGTTATATCCAGCGTTCTGTTAACGTTAGGTATGATGATGATGAGTCCGGTAACCATATCTACACCGATAAAATTAATTTTGTTTGTCGCGATGGACGGTTGGACAATGTTATCAAAAGGACTCATTTTACAATATTTTGACCTATCCATTAATCCCTGAGAAAAAAATATGGACGATATTGTTTTTGCGGGGAATAGGGCGCTGTATCTGATTTTAGTTATGTCTGCAGGACCTATTGCAGTTGCGACATTTGTTGGTTTATTGGTAGGGCTTTTTCAAACGGTAACACAGTTACAAGAACAGACGTTGCCATTTGGCGTCAAATTATTATGCGTAAGTATTTGCTTTTTTTTAATGAGCGGATGGTATGGTGAAAAATTATATTCGTTTGGTATCGAAATGCTGAATTTAGCATTCGCGAGAGGATAGGATGGGGGAGGCGATACTCTATCAGTTGCATAGTCTGCTGGCTGCTACAGCGCTCGGTTGGTAATGACTCCAACTTATTGATAGTGTTTTATGTTCAGATAATGCCCGATGACTTTGTCATGCAGCTCCACCGATTTTGAGAACGACAGTGACTTCCGTCCCAGCCTTGCCAGATGTTGTCTCAGATTCAGGTTATGCCGCTCAATTCGCTGAGTGTAACGCTTGCTGATTACGTGCAGCTTTCCCTTCAGGCGGGATTCATACAGCGGCCAGCCATCCGTCATCCATACCACGACCTC